>DASXMZ010000374.1:0-4545 GCA_036495385.1 Mucilaginibacter sp.
CCTTAAAACGGAGTAGGAAAAGGAGGCGAAAGGCAGCAAGAAGAGGTGAAAGCTGAAAGGTAAAAGGTAGAAGCCTTTAATTATAAAATTACCGCCAAACACTAATGAACCAATGAACAATTGAACTAATGAACTAAACCATGATAAAGAATTATTTAAAAATCGCGTGGCGCCATCTGATAATGAACAAGGCGCATTCCCTGATCAACATTTCAGGTCTGGCAGTAGGCATTGCCTGTAGCCTGCTCATTTTACTTTGGGTGCAAAATGAGTTAGCTATGGATGCCTGGCACAAAAACGGGCCAAGAATATATGGCGTTTATCAACGTATGCATTTTGACCATAAAGATGAAGCCTCGTACGGCACGCCCGCACTCACAGCTGATGAGATGAAAAGAGTGATCCCCGAAGTACAATATGCTACTCAACTGGGTTGGGATGATTGGTTCACTTTCCGCGTGGGAGATCAAATAATCAAGAAGGAGGGCTCCTTTGCCAGCGCTGATTATTTTAAAATGTTTGGCAATCAGCTTTTACAGGGCAATGCACAAAATGCGCTGAGTACACTTTCCAGCATTGCTATTTCACATAAAATGGCCGATCAGTTTTACGGAAGTCCGGAAGCGGCAATTGGTAAAACCATCCTTTTTGAAAATAGAAAAAACTTTAAGGTATCGGCGGTATTTGAAGATTTACCAAAAACATCTTCAAAAAAATTTGAGTATTTAATTAATTGGGGGCAATTCTTAGAAGAAAACGGCTGGGCAAAAGATTGGACCAACTCGGGACCGATGACATTTATCATGCTTCGCGCAGACGCTAACCCTGCTTTGGTTGAAAAAAAAGTTACCCATTTTTATGATACCTACAACAAAACTCAAAAAAAGGGAGTGTTTACTATCGAGGTTGGGTTACAACCATATAAGGATATGTACCTGCATGGTAATTTTACCGGTGATAAAATTGACGGTGGCCGTATTGAGTATGTGAACCTGTTTAGCGTTGTAGCGATATTTATTTTGCTGATAGCCTGTATCAACTTTATGAACCTTAGCACCGCGCGATCAGTTAAACGGGCCAGGGAAATTGGAGTCCGCAAGGTTATTGGCGCTGTAAGGTCGGTTTTAATTAAGCAATTTATTGGCGAATCCATGCTGATTACTGTGATAGCGGTGATTTTTTCGTTGGTACTACTTGTATTGTTGCTCCCAATTTTTAACGAGGTAACGCAAAAACAAATTGATCTCCCGTTTAATGACATAGGATTTTGGATCAGGCTTGTTGCCATCACTTTAATCACAGGCATTGTTTCAGGCAGTTATCCTGCATTGTTCTTGTCATCATTCAATCCTGTTAAGGTGCTAAAAGGAGCACTTAAATTGGGCTCGGGTGTAACGCTGTTTCGTAAAGGGTTGGTGGTTTTTCAGTTTGTTTTATCAATAATGCTGATTATCGGAACCATCATTATTTCGAAGCAGGTAAATTTCATCCAAACAAAAAATTTAGGCTATGACAAGGAGAACCTGATTTATATACAATTAGACGGAAACCTTGCTACAAAATATGAGGTATTTAAAAATGAGGCATTAAGACAGCCCGGAATTCAATCAGTTACGCGCATGAGTGCTACACCCACCGAAATACAGAACGGCACGGGTGGCGTAAACTGGATTGGTAAGGATCCTGACAATAAGATCATGTTTACTCAGGCTTCGGTTGGATACAATTTTGTACAAACAATGAAGCTGAAAATGCTTTCGGGCAGGGATTATTCAAAAGATTTTCCAAGTGATTCCGTTGGTTACCTGCTTAACGAAACGGGGGCAAAGATAACAGGTTATAAAAATCCAATAGGTCAGCCGCTAACATTTTGGGGTAAAAAAGGGGCTATAATTGGAGTTGTAAAGGATTTTCACTTTAATTCCCTTCATGAACAGATTAAGCCCTTGGTAATCCGGCTCGGGGAAAAAGATCAGTCAGGAAACGCTTTAATCCGTACCCAGCCTGGTCAAACCAAACAAGCGTTGGCCAGTCTTGAAACCATCTGCAAGGCGTTGAACCCAGATTTTTCGTTTAATTACAACTTCTCCGATGAGGAATACCAAAAACTATATCAAAATGAACAGGTAGTGGGTAAACTCTCAAACGCGTTTGCTTTCCTGGCTATATTTATTTCCTGTCTCGGGCTGCTAGGCCTGGCCATGTTTACTGCCGAACAGCGATTTAAGGAAATAGGCATACGCAAGGTATTAGGTGCAAGTGTTGCTTCATTATTTGCTTCACTATCGAAAGAGTTTATTATATTGGTAATCATTGCATTGCTTATCGCAACACCATTGTCTTATTATGCAATGAGTAAATGGCTGATGGATTACCAATACCGTACAGAGCTCTCATGGTGGATATTTGCGTTATCAGCGTTAATAGCCATATTCATCACACTGGCAACCATCAGTTTTCAAACCCTTAAAGCATCACTTGTTAATCCTATAAAAAGTTTAAGAAGTGAGTAGTTAATTTGAAAATTGGTTGATTTGAAAATTTGAAAATGGCAGATTGGATTCCAAAATTGATAGGTTATTTTAAGTATAGGATTTGAGAATTCGCCATTAAAATATTAATTTTCAAATTTTCAAATCAACCAATTTTCAAATCATGTGGACTTGCCCGCTTTGTAATCTTGAATTTGCAAATACCAACCAGGTGCATTCGTGTAACGAAAGAGAGCTATCCGATTTTTTGATCGGAAAAACGCCACACACAACTGAACTATTTTACCTCCTGGTAAGTGAATACCGGCTAATTGGTGACGTAACAGTCAACCCAACCAAATCTATGATATCCTTTGCAGCACGCACAAGATTTGCTTATGTAATTCAACTCGGCAAGAATTTCATTGATGTGGTGTTTCCATTTAAACAACCTTTTGACGATAACCTGTGCTTCAATAAAATTAAACCGGTACCTGCCAGCGACGATTATAACCATCACTTGCGTTTATATTTTAAAGAAGATATAAATGATGAGGTGCGTAAATTTATGAGGATGGCTTATGAAAACGGGCGCTAACCCGGCAAAATAAAATTGCTACACCGGTTCATATTCTGCAGCTTTTTTATCATTTATCCACACATTACGCCTTTTGGCGCATTTGGCACAGAAGTACGTTTTAACAGGTAAAAAAAACAATATGTAGCGAAAAAACCAACCTCGTTTAACTTGATAATGAAATATAGCAGCGCATTTGTGACACCTAAGAACAGGCTTTCCCATAATTATTTAGTACTTATATAAACTGGCAAATATTACCAAAGTTTTTAAAAGTATAAATTTATTTGGAAATCTTTAGTTCTTCATTTCTTATATGCCTTCAGCAAATCGTCAACCAATATGCCGTTTATCTTCATTTCGCCGAGGTTACAATCATCTATGGTTACACCGCTGAGGTTGCAATCAGCGATAATACTATTGTTTAAATCGCAGTTTTCAAACTTCAAAGGCCGTTGTTTGGCATTGGGATCATAAAAAGGATGGCCTTTGGGTGGCATGCCGATATTGTGTATATAAGCGCCGCCAAGTTGTGCGCCTTCAATTTCGAGATCACTCAAATTAGCGTTAACGATCTTTACACTTACTGCCCTTATATCGTTAAAATATGAATTGTCGATGCAGGCTTTTGTTACATTTAATACTTTTCCGGTTTCAGTAATTTTCATTAATTCATTTGCATTATTTTCCATAGGTTACTTTAATTTATTATTCAAAATTACTTAAGAAAACAGTTAAGTCTGGAGTTAAAAAAAGACATAATAAGGGTGTTTTTGTGCCGTTTTAATTAAAACAATGGAACAACTGAATATATTTGGAGACGTGCTGCAAACTATACAGCTACCTCCTGATCTTTTAGAATATCATCCCCGGGTATTTGAAAAGCCGCAAACGGCTAAATACCTGTCGGAATTTATCGACACGGTACCCTGGCAGCAAAGAATAGTTACCATGTATGGTAAGCCAATTATCACACCAAGACTAACAGCGTGGTATGGAGACAGAGGTACTGATTATACCTTCTCCGGAACAAAGTTTGATCCTTTGCCGTGGACAAAAGAACTGTTGCAAATAAGGAAAACTGTGGAAGCAACTGCAGGCATTAGCTTTAACAGCGTGTTGCTTAATTATTACCGCGACGGCAACGATTCTGTAGCCTGGCACAGTGATGATGAAAATGAACTGGGCATTAACCCGGTGATCGGTTCGGTGAGTTTTGGGCAGGTGCGCCGCTTTGATATCCGAAATAAAACCGATCATAATAAAAAATATTCGGTCGATCTTGAAAATGGTTCGCTTTTATTAATGAAAGGCGATTTGCAGCATAATTGGGAGCATCGTATAGCCAAATCAACCAAACCTTTGAAGGGACGGGTCAATTTAACTTTCCGGGTTATTAACAAGTAAACTTTCAATAACAGGCCAAACTTTAGCGGCAATTAGTTTGTAGCCCCCGGCTGTGGAATGTATACGATCGACTAAGTTAAGGCTGGCAAT
>DASXMZ010000375.1:0-4981 GCA_036495385.1 Mucilaginibacter sp.
CTCGTTGCTCTCACCAAAATATTGGCGACGCTCCGAATGACCTAAAATAACGTAACCAGCGCCTAACGACTTGATCATCTTTGCAGATATTTCACCGGTATAGGCTCCCGATTCGGCCTGATGAGCGTTTTGTGCGCCCAAGGATATCTTGTCATATCCTTTTGCCAATTGAACAAGGCTATGCAAGTGGATATACGGACTGCAAACAACAGCTTCCTGCTTGCCGGTTATTTCATCCTTTACCATATTTATGATTTCAGAAAACAGGCCTAACCCTTCATTATAATCCAGGTTCATTTTCCAGTTTCCGGCAACAATTTTTTTTCTCATGGTTATTTAGTTAGTGAATTATTGATTTAGTGAGTTAGTGAATTGATTTTAATTATGGGAATTGACTAAAGTCATAGTGCTATAAATCCGAAATCGAAAATCCAAAATCCGAAATCAAACTAAAACCTTCTATGCTCCTCTGTTAATTCAAATACCTTCTTTAATATATTTTGTTCAATTTCATTGAAACTGCGGTGATCACGGCGGGCGAAAACTTTTTCGGCGGTTTCAAACATTTTCTTTACAGAGTACACTTCAAATCCCTGTGCACCGCCCCATGCGAAGTCGGGTATAAAATTTCGCGGGAAGCCGGCCCCAAATACGTTGGCACTCACCCCCACTACGGTACCGGTGTTAAACATGGTATTGATAGCGCACTTGGCATGATCAGCCATTATTAATCCGCAAAATTGCAGTCCGGTTTTGCGGAAACGTTGGGTGGGGTAATCCCATAGCCTTACCTCGGCATAGTTATTTTTAAGGTTTGAGTTGTTGGAATCTGCACCTATATTACACCACTCACCTAATACGGCGTTGCCGAGATAACCTTCATGCCCTTTTGAAGAATATCCCCAGATCACGGCATTATTCAATTCGCCGCCAACGCGCGAGTATGGCCCGACAGTGGTAGCGCCGTATATCTTCGCACCCATCTTTACCTGCGAATGTTCGCATAAAGCAAACGCCCCGCGGATATGGGTACCTTCCCAAACTTCGGTGTTATTTGCCAGGTATATAGGGCCGTTGGTCGTATTAAAAGTCGCACATTCAGCTGTAGCGCCTTCCTCGGCGAAAAAATCATTACCCATAATAACATTGGTCGAACTGATAGCTGCACTCTTGCGGCCTTGGGTGAGCAATTTAAAATCCTTGCGGAGTTCGATGTCATTATTCCTGAAGACATCTTCAGGGAAGTTTATAACGACTGGGGTATGATCAAGGCTTACAGTATGTTCGAATTTTGTTTGGGGATCGAAAGACCGGGCATCTGTTTCGTTTAGTTTAACGGCTACCAAACGTTCACCATGCATTAACGCAACATTGCCATGCAAAGGTTTGATAGCTTCTATCAGGGCTTCATCGGGGCAAAATGAGCCGTTTATAAATAAATTTCGTTCTTCAATTTTAGCAGGGAATTTATCCTTTAACCAGGATTGGGTGTGCCAGGAAAAATCGAGATTATAGTGTTTGCCCCACTTTTCGGCAATGGTAAGTATGCCAATACGCAGATCGGCGACTGGGCGGGTAAAGGTTAAAGGCAGAAGTGTTTTATGCGCGTTATCGTCAAAAAGAATTATTGCCATGGCACAAAAATAAAAAAATCCCTCCGCCAGCCGACGGAGAGACTATAAATATTTTAAAAGGGCTATTATTTCTTGTTGTAACGGGTACGGAACTTGTCGATACGTCCTGCAGTATCAACCAGTTTCATTTTACCGGTATAAAACGGGTGCGAAGTATGTGAAATTTCTAATTTTACTAACGGGTATTCGTTGCCATCTTCCCATTTGGTAGTTTCGCGGCTATCGATACATGATTTAGTTAAAAAAGCATAGTCGTTTGACATGTCTTTAAAAACCACTAATCTATAATTTTTTGGATGCAAGTCTTTTTTCATCGTGTTCACTCTTTATAAAAGAGGTGCAAATGTATGATTTTAATTCAAAAGTCAAAAGCCTAAAAGCAAAATATTTATACTTTATTTTAAACGCATGTAAATTGTTTATTAGATTTACGATTCGAGTCAATTACTTTACACACCTTTTCCAGATATTCACAGTAAAAATGAAAACAAATTCTGTTACCTCCCCAGACTATTCTTTGACTGTAAAAAGCAAGAAAGATTATTTAACAGCATTGTTCGCAATATTCTGGTTATGCTTTTTTGTATTCAAGGCGAAAGATTTTTATGTGGATTTTTTTCGTTACAATTTTAAATCTTCATTCTTCGATCTGCTATTTTATATGATATGTTTTTACCTGTTTTATCAATTAATATGGATATTGATTGGTCAAGTAAATTTCATCGTTCGTAACCATCAATTAGTTGTTAAAACGGGAATACTGTTTATAAAGAAAACCGAAGTTTATAATGCAGATCAGATTGATAATTTGAGAATTGAACATGACGTTCAATCAAATTCATATTGGAACTTAGGTGGCGTTAGGCTTTATGGTTTTAAGTCGAATGTCTTAATGTTTGATTACAATAAAAGGAAAATAACACTAGGTCTAAATTTGGAAAACTTTGATATTGATCAATTAAAAAAATCGATCAAATAATGCTTGAGTAGCTAAGAAGGATATTATTGGGACGTTGCCTGCGGTCCGCGCTATCAATGGGCGAAACGCCATTATAGGATGAGTACCAATAACATCGTCAGGACTGGTCACTGTGACCCGTCCTAAAATAGCTATACCCAAGGTCGATGTAATTAGGTTAAGAAAAGTTTGAAGGAAATTAATAGCGAACAATCCCGTATGTACGGGATCGAATGTCCAACGTCGAAGTTTTTAACTTCATTATTCGAAATTCAGCATTCAATGTTCGATATTTTTTGCGCCTAATTCTGCGTTAGCCACCGCCACCGCGATACTACTCGGCCCTTAACAAATGTACCGGGTTTGCCCTCACCGCCTGCCAAACTTTAACGCCTGAAGTAACTGCTGCAATAACAAATAATACAGCAACAGATCCGACTAAAGAATTTATCTCAACGCCCGCATTTATTTTAAAAATTGAATCAAGCAGTAATTTTGATAAGCTCCAGCCACCGTAACAACCCACAACGGCGGACAAAATAAAAATCCAAAAATAACCTTTGTTGATCAGTACCAGGATATGCGCCGGCTTGGCGCCCACAACTTTTCTGACAGCTATTTCTTTCATCTTCTTTAATGCGGTTAATGAAACGAGCGCAAACAGCCCGGTAGCGGTGAGTAATACACTGATTATCGAAAACCAAAAGAATATGGTGGCTATGTTATTAGTTGTTTGATACGCTTCTGCTTTAAGCTGATTTTGATAAAACCCGTCGAATGGTTTTAAAGGATATAATCTTTCCCAAGCATCCTTAACTTTTGAATAAACTTTAGTGAGGTCCTGCGCTTTCGCCTGTATTATAAGAAATTGGAATTTACTTTCCTTGCACCATTTCATCGCTAAAGGTTGCACTTGATCGAACAGAGTGTTGGATTGAAAATCTTTTAACACGCCGATAACAGAATAGTCGACGTTGTTAATATGAATTCGCTTACTCAAAGCCTGCGATTTATTCCAGCCATACATGGCGGCCATTTTTTCAGTTATCAGTAAAGCATTTGGATAGTCTGACGCGGCATTCGAATCAAAGCTCCGTCCGGCAACAATTTTCAGGTGCATAGCTAAAGGATACTCCCTGCCCACTTCCAAAAAATTGATCTCCTTTTTCATTCCTTCGGTTTCGGCTACAGCACTGCGGCCGCTAAAACCAATATGGTGGCGGGCTCCGGCCAATGTTGTTACACCCGGTATGGTGGATAATTCGTTTTTTAAAGCCAAATAAGTAGTTGTGTCCTTCAACACTACACCCATCGTATTATCGATGGTATACCCATAGTCATAGTCGCGCTGAAATGCGCCGTTGCGTGCAAATGCAATGCCTGCAATAACGGTTATAATGGCAATAGTTAATTGCAAGCCAAGCATTAGGCGGGAAAACAAATTAGACGAACCAAATTTTACAGTACCCCTGAAAATTGACGTAGGGTTAAACCGGCTTAGATAGAAAGCAGGATAAGCTCCGGCCAGCAAGGTAGCGCTCACGAGCATGGCCGCCATAAACAGGAGTAGGTTGTTATCGTGCAAATAGTCTGCCTGCACTTTTACCCCCCTAAACATTTCGTTGAATGCAGGCAACCACCACAAATTGAATAAAACGGAAAGCAAAATAGCCGCGAACACTACCACAGAACATTCCATCAGTAACTGCCACATTAATTGTGCATGCGTACTGCCCATAACTTTGCGCATGCCAATCTCTTTTAAGCGTTTGTTTGCCCGGGCAACGGTCGTATTTGAAAAGTTGAGGCAGGCAGAAAGAAAAATCAGAAATGCCAATGCCAGACCGCCATAAGTAGCGGCATCATCCGGCCGTCGGTACAAATTGTTATCGCTGATCACATCGTTCCACAAAGCATTTTGCCGGAGGGTAACTAATTTAAAAGCGGATACCTTCGCGTCTTCCCGTGCCTTATTTTGCATTGGCAAATATTTCTTCAATTCGTTTTCCAAACGCGGCACATCTGTGGGCACAGGAACATAGAAATATGCCGCATCAAGATAAAGGCCCCAATCGTCCGGTGCAATCTTTTTGCCTTCGGCAGTTAACTGGTTATCGAAATTTGTAATTACTCTAAACTGAATGGTTGAATTAACAGGTACATCTTTCAGCACACCTCTTACAGTAAGTGGCATGGCATAGGTTTCGCCTGCATAAAAAACGAGCACTTTGCCGAGAGGGTCCTGACTGCCGAAAAATTTTTTAGCAGCGGTTTCTGTAATTAATACCGCGCTGCGATCATTGATATCATTATCGCCGGCAACCAATGGGAAATTAAATAGTTTAAAAAAAGCGGGGTCGGTGAAATGTACCTGTTCTGAAAAGGCGTC
>DASXMZ010000376.1:0-2945 GCA_036495385.1 Mucilaginibacter sp.
TTGACCGTTCAGCTGCATACGCTACGCGGCATATCGCCAAAAACCTGGTTGCGGCCGGCGTTTGCGACGAAGTATTGGTACAGGTATCCTATGCAATCGGCGTTGCCCAGCCAATGGGTATTTATGTAAATACTTACGGGACAGGCAAGGTTGGTTTACACGACGGCGATATAGCCAAAAAGGTTGAGTCAATATTTAATATGACCCCTTACGCTATTGAAACCCGTTTTAAGCTGCGTAATCCTATTTATACCGAAACAGCCGCTTACGGCCACTTCGGTAAACCAAGTAAAATCATAACCAAAACATTTGTAAGCCCCGAAGGAAACGTGGTAAAAAAGGATGTTGAATTGTTTACCTGGGAAAAGCTGGATTATGTTGATAAAGTAAAACAAGCTTTTGGTTTGTAAGCTGATTAAGCAAATAATTAGTTTCAAGAACAAAATAACCAAAACTTTTTTTCCATCCAGACATAGCTGGATTGATATTTTATGTTGTGTCCGGCGGTATTCTCTCCCACCCTCTTTTTTGAACAAAAAGAGGGTTTTTTATTTAACTCCAGGTTTGTAATTTTACAGGATAGTTTTTGAGACAGGGAATACCATGCGATCAATAATATGTTCCCTATTTGATACGCTCCAATTACTTTAATAATTAAATAAAAGTCTGCATCTCCTAGTAAAAACGTCATGGATAACCTGAAAATAGCAACCGCGCAGTTTGAACATAAAAGCGGCGACAAAAAATATAATCTGCAAATCATTAATCAGCTTTCGGCAAAAGCAGCGAAAGAGGGTGCCAACGTGATCGCCTTTCATGAGTGTTCAATAAGCGGCTATACCTTTGCCAGGCATCTTAATAAAGAACAGATGCTCGACTTAGCCGAGCTGATACCTAACGGCCCGAGTATAGCTGCATTAACCAAAATTGCCCGCGAACATCATATTACGATTTTGGCGGGTCTTTTCGAAAAGGATAGCGACGACAATCTGTTTAAAGCATATGTTTGCGTGGATGAGAACGGATTGGTGGCTAAATTCAGGAAACTTCACCCTTTTATTAACCCGCATCTTACGCCCGGCAACGAATATATAGTTTTTGATTTGCATGGATGGAAATGCGGCATATTGATTTGCTACGATAATAATATTATTGAAAATGTAAGAGCGACGGCATTGCTGGGAGCCGACATAATTTTTATGCCCCATGTTACCATGTGTACCCCTTCTACCCGACCGGGAGCCGGCTTTGTTGACCCCGAATTATGGGAAAACAGGGAGAATGACCCCACATCCCTCAGGCAGGAATTTGACGGCCCCAAAGGACGCGAATGGCTGATGAAATGGCTGCCCGCCCGCGCTTATGATAATGCCGTTTATGCCATCTTTGCCAATGCAATCGGTATGGACGATGACCAATTGAAAAATGGCTGCTCGATGATTCTTGATCCTTACGGCGATATTATTGCTGAATGCCGCAAGCTTGATAACGATTTTGCGGTAGCAAACATTACGCCCGATAAGCTTCACAAGGCAGGTGGGTACCGTTACCGAAGAGCCAGGCGCCCCGATCTTTACAGGGATATTATTGGAGAAGAACATGTTGCAGAGCAAAAAGTTGTTTGGTTAAGCTAATCAATCAATTCAATTGATTATACTTGACGTGCATTGAAATAACCAATGAAAAAACTTTTTGCTTTATCCATTACCCTTTTCCTTTTATCTCTTACGAGTTTTGCGCAACCTGTAATTTATGTAAACCAGGTTGGTTTCGATACTAAAGGCCCCAAGAGAGCCGTTATCGGGGTCGATCATCAATTCACGCGGAAAACCATTTTTAGTATTATAAACACATTAACCAACCAAACCAATAAAGTGAACAACTAAAATGAAAATTTCGTTAATTTTATTTAATCTTATTTAAAATAACCAATTATTGATAGTTTTACATAAAAAGCAATATTTTATTAAAAATTTTATTTATTTTTGTATTTAATTGTTAATTTATTGCAATAGACAAATAACAAGATCCAATTTAAAGTCTCACCTTTAAGAGGAAACATTTTTTACGCGGTCCGACCGCAATTTATAGTTAGATACTGCAGTGTTGTTAGAGTACCAGGGTTCTTCTTATAAAAATAGCTATCTATTAATTAATTGTAGCAAGCCTGTTCAGCCACAAGCGTCTCTGCGCGTCTTTTGTTGTAACCACCATTTCAATGTTTGGTGGTTACAAACATCAATTTTTAATCCACTTATCAGAAATGGTCAATTAGTATGAAGAATGTTGATAGGATAAGATACATATTTGATCTTTCTCCCGATTTGCTGTGTCAATTAACTGCCGATGGTTACATCACAATGGCAAATAAAGCTTTAACGGCCGCTTTAGGTTATGCAAATGAAGAATTGTTATCGAAGCATTATTTGGATTTTATTCATCCGGAAGACAAAGACGATACCATTAAACAGCTTGAGATTTTATTAAAAACTCAAACTGTTTGTATATTTATGAACCGCTTTCGCTGTGCCGACGGCCAGTATACATGGTTTACCTGGAATATAAATCAGTTGCCCGACAAATCCATTTACGCTTCGGCAAGAGACGTTATTCATCATAAAGACCTGCTTGAGCAGTTCGACAAGGTCGTTTCAGAAAAACATGAAAAAGCGCTTACTGAATCGGAAGAAAACTATAAGCTCTTATTTTATTCAAGCCCGTTACCCATTATCATTTTCGATATGGGTACCCTGGCCATACTTGACGTTAACAATGCCGCGACTGAATTGTACGGTTATACAAATCAGGAATTTTTAACTATGAGGATCACTGACCTACGCCATCCTGACGGTGTGGAATCAATGATTGAAGGCATTAAAAAAAGAGCAGTCGACGGAAAAATAGTCGACATGGGTACAAAAACCCATGTAAAAAAGAGTGGCGAG
>DASXMZ010000377.1:0-3327 GCA_036495385.1 Mucilaginibacter sp.
TATTCATGGCCTGCTCTACCACCCTTGATCCTAATTTTTTTGCTTCTTTACGATCTACCAGGATGACCACATTTTTCATGGCGTCTGTATCCGCAATGCTATTGCCAAAAACACAACCTGTCTCCCAATGAGGCTCATCGGTGTCATAAGCCATTCCAGAATCGGACCACGCATCAAGGGCAGCGACTAATCCATAGCCAATACTTTTGCTCTTTAGCCCATGGAAAGTCACATCCGAGATATAATTTTTCAAATTCTCCCACTCAAAATCTGGTACCCCGGCCAATTGGCAGTTAAATTTAAGGTCCCTGTAAAGCGGTATGAATTTTATCCCTGAAATGCCATTTTGTACGGCCTGCAAAAAGGCAGGGATTCCTATTCCATTTGGCGAAACCACTCCCAGGCCCGTTACTACAACACGATTAGTCATTCTTTGATATCGATCTTTTTCATTATGCCAGAAAACATACCCTTCGCGATTATTTCTTTTGAGCTATCCAACATCTCAATATAACATTTAAGCTTCCCGAAACGAAAATATTGTTTTTTAGAAATTACGGTAACTTTTTGACCGGGTAAAACAATTTTATAAAAAGAGACATCCGTTGAGGTAAGCAAAGGAAACAAGGAGTCCTCTTTCATGAAATTAAAATCATTCTCCTTAAGCACTAAAAATATTCCCAGCACAACCAGACCTATTTGGGCCATAATTTCGGTGATGATGACTCCGGGTGTCACTGGATTTCCAACAAAATGGTCTTCATAAAAAAACGCATCCTCTCGCAGGGTATATTCCCCGATGATCTCAGTTTCACTAAGCAAGGAGATATTGTCTACAAACCGGAACGATGATTTATAGGGTAAATGACTTAGTATTTTGTCAACCATGATTGCTCTAAAAAAATATTTACCTACAGTGTTCGCCACCGTCTACATGAATCAATGCCCCATTTATCCAAAATGATTCATCCGTGCACAACAAATAGATCACATCGGCAACGTCATTTGGCTTTGTCATCCTTCCCAGCGGATTTCTCTCCATGCCCATTTTGATTAACCCATCACTTCCAGGTATTTTTTTTAGGGAAGGCGTTTCGGTAATGCCGGCTTGAATTAAATTTGTTTTTAACCCGTAGTTACTAAATTCAACGGCCATGTATTTGGTAAGACTTTCCAATGACGCTTTAGCAATAGAAACGGCAGCATAACTCTCCCAATACTTATGAGCCCCTTCGCTGGTCAGGCCAATGATGCGTCCATCGGCGTGAAACAGACCCGCTTTTAAAAGTGATCTTGTCCAATCGAGCAGGCTGTGTGACATTGCATAGGTAGTGAGCTGTAAATCCTCAATGGATAGTAACTTCATGTCACCCTCTTCATCCTGGGTTTTTAGGGCGAGCGGCTTTAAGTTGCCCCTGGCTATACTATGGAGCAGCAATTTCACACTTCGTTTAGCTGCATGCCCGGTAAATTCCTTTAGGAATGATTCTGTTGCGTGGTGGTCAAGTGCGTTTATATTGTAGGGTAATATAGTTATGGAATTGGGAATGGCAATCTCCTTAAACTTTTCCTTCAGCAATTTTTCTACCACAGAAGTTTCCCGGTAAAGGACAGCAACATTCATTCCATGTTTGGCTAGTTTTTCGACAGTGGCAAAGCCAAACCCGCTTGAACCGCCTAAAATAACCGCCCATAAGCCAGAAAATTGTGTTTTGTTATTCATCCGTTTTTAAATGTTGTTGCTTTAATGCGTCCGCCACTAAGCCAAGAATATTATTAAGAACCAAAAATCCGGACTATATTTCGGAGGCGCATTGGGTAATAAAGTCTAAGATTAAAAGTAGATAACAATAACCGTAAACCTTTTATTTTTTTTCTTCTTTTTCTATTTTGCGTCTCATTTTTTTTTACGCTTGCTACCATTTTTCGTTAGTCGACTTTATCCAAAGTAAGCCTGCTCGGGCGTCTGACAGAGGGAAGGATTGATGAGGTGTAAATCCTCATCAAAAAACAAAATAGGGGTGCAACAAAGCACGAAACGCTTGGCGCCGAGTGGACTGGATTTCTATTCCAACTAAGTACATTTCCCTATTTTTATGTAACTTTGACCGGTATTTATGGTGATGGAAATTGATGTAAAATGGAAAACGATTCTTGTTACATCTTTCCTGCTAACTATTGGATTTCAAACCAGCTGGGCGCAGCAAAAATTCGATAGGTCAATTTTTTATCAGGTTATGGCCTCAGGAGATACAGCGGCTATAAATAGCGAGATCAATATCATTGCCAAGTCTCCCCTGAATAATAAAGAAGGATTTGAGGGTGCTTTATTAATGAAAAAGGCGGGCCTGATCACCAAGCCAAAAGAAAAATTAAGATTGTTTAAAAGCGGAATGCTAAAAATGGAAATGGCCTTGCTTGCAGATAGTGTAAATACGGAGTTTCATTTTCTTCGACTGGTAATCGAGGAACAAGCGCCCAAAATAGTGAAGTATAATACCCACCTTGAAAAGGATAAATTATTTATTCAGAATAATTTCAAAAACGCACTACCCGTTGTTCAACATGCTATTCTTGACTACTGTAAGCGTTCAAAAGTTCTTCATATAGAAGATTTTTAGCATGCCGGTAAACCATAAAAAAGTTTTGGCTATTTATTATACTCAATCGGGCCAGATGGGAGAGATTATGCGTTCGTTCACCATGCCTCTGATAGAGTCGGGAGCGTGGGTAGAAACAGCGGTGATCAAACCTGTTGTTAGTTACAGTTTCCCATGGACGGGTAAACGCTTTTTTTCGGTTATGCCGTCCTGTGTATTAGGGGTTGCAGAACCACTGAAACCCCTCGAATTAAAAGAGGATTCTTACGATCTGATTATTCTCGGGTATCAGCCTTGGTTTTTATCACCCAGTATTCCTTGTAACTCGTTATTGCAAAACGAGGAGTTCCGGGCCCGTATAAAAGATACGTCCATCATCACCATCAGTGCTGCCCGGAACATGTGGCTGAATGCTTTTGAGCGTGTACGAAATACATTGCGAGAGGCAGACGCGAAATTGGTCGGCAACATCGCGCTGGTGGATAGGCACCCCAATTTGGTGAGTTTCGTCACTATATTTTATTGGATGCTTTCCGGAAGAAAGGAACGGTATTTAAATATTTTTCCAAAGCCTGGCGTTTCGGAAAAAGACATAGCCGATGCGCAGGAATTTGGAAAAACGGTTGCTCATTACCTAAAGCGTGGTACCTGGGATGGAATGCAGGATGAACTGATAAGGAAAAAGGCTGTAGAAATAAATTATAAGTTGATGTTTATTGAAGCAAGG
>DASXMZ010000378.1:0-2734 GCA_036495385.1 Mucilaginibacter sp.
ACCTGGTGCCTGATATAGGTGATCATACTTTCTCCGGCTATTAAAATAGTCACAGCCACCAAAAGTGAGATACTGATCATAAGAGTTAGTGTAAGCGCGATTCTTCGCCTTTTTAACCAGCTTCTTTTTTCGATAATTAATGACGACCTGTTGAACGCCCGCATTAAATTAGTTATTCCATTGGTTGCAAAGTACAATGCCGATATAAAACCTAACGATAATAATTTAACATTGTGATGCCTTACAATATCCTCAATAGTAGCCTGGAAAGCCAGGTAAGCGTTATGCGGTAAGATAGTTGAAATTGTAATAAGCAGTTGCCCCTGGAAATTTTTTACCGGAATAAATGGGATAAGCGTAAACAAAAATATAGTAGCCGGAAAAAATGCAAGCATAAAATTAAACGCTAGTGACGAGGCCCTGTTTAACAGTGTACGTTCCTGAATTTCGCGATAAAAAAAGGCAATAACCTCGTGCAACGATAACGGATTAAACCCGGGTAATGAATAAGATTTCGACCAGTTGACAAGGTTCTGATAAAATTTAAACCGGAGTAAAAAACGGTGAAGCCATTTCATTTGAGCCAAATTTACTCAAAAAATGATTTTAACCGTCCGAGAAAATCTTCCGAAGGAAGACAAGGGCGGTTGGTTTGCATATTTACAAATACCAGCAGGGTTTCGCCAATGTTAATCAATTCCTGTTTTTCATTAAAAAGTTCATACCTGAAATGGATCCTTATTCCCGGCATTTTATCCATAATAACGTTTACGGTAATTTCCTCATCGTACAATGCGGGCTTAAGATATTTGCATTTCAGCTCCAACACAGGCATTTTAATACCCGATTCTTCCATACCGCTGTAAGTAAGGCCCAAGCTGCGGAGCATTTCAACACGGCCAACTTCATAAAATTCGGCATAGTTACCATAATACATGTAGCCCATTTGATCGGTTTCACCATAGCGGACTCTTATTTTGGTAGCATGCTGAAACATTATCTTTTGATATTTCTTTCGTTAAGCGCCTGTTGAAACCTGCGGGCATTTGCAAGGTGATCTGCCATATTTGATGCAAAGTTGTGATATCCTGAAAAATCTTCCTTTGCACACATATAAATATAGTCGGTTTTCTTATAATCCAGCACGGCATCAACTGCATTAATCGATGGCATCATGATTGGCCCAGGAGGTAAACCAGTATGCAGGTAGGTATTGTATGGCGAATCAAAAGAAAGATACTTTGAAAGCACGCGTTTAATAGTGAAATCGTTTTTAGCAAAAATAACAGTAGGGTCAGCTTCCAGTTTCATGCCTTTGTTAAGACGGTTTAAATAAAGGCCCGCTATTGTTGGCATTTCATCATCGTGCAGAGCTTCAGCATCAACAATTGAGGCTAAAATGGAAACCTGTATAGGGCTTAAGTTAATAGCCTGGGCTTTTTGCGTCCGTTCGGGTGTCCAGAATTTCTGGTAATTGACATACATACGCTTAAAAAGCTTCTCGGGCGATGTATTCCAATACAACTGATAGCTGTTAGGTAAAAACATGGTATAAACATTATCTGTTGTAAAGCCATAATTCTGCACAAAGCTTGCTGAATCCAACAACCGGATGATAGCGGTTGAATCAGGCTCTATCTTCTTTGATATAAAACCAGCGAACTGCTCCTTAAGCCTCAAGTTATGAAACGAAATAGTAACTGGTTCCTGGCTGCCCGAGGCCAGCATATTAATCAGTCTGCGGTTGCTTATACCGGCATGCAAACGGTATCTGCCTGGTTTCACCCGATTAATATAATTCATATGTTCCGCCGACCATAAAAAAGTAGTGCTGTCTTTCACAATTCCTTCTTCGCGGATGGTTTTGTAAACATCATTGAAACCCGCGCCTGTGTGGATGTACAGATATTCTTGTTTATCGGTAACGTTAGGGCCAAAATATTTGAGGTAATAGTTAACGCCGGTAATTCCAAGCGATACGATCAATATGATTACCAGTACAATTATGAATTTTTTGAGTGTGCCTCCCGATGAAGTCTTCTTTTTAGGCATTGTAAAATATTTTATTTTTCGAAGGGCTATTGGTGTGCCCGGATGAATTTATAACCTGTTAATAATTGTTTTGTTCTATATTCCCTTAAACTTACTAATTGTGCGCAGCCTTCTGTCAGTGGAATTAATTCGCGCCGTCTGTTTTTTTACCCTGTGCAACGGTAAGGTTAATACGCGTTCCATTACTTATTTTCGATGCGGAGTCGGTTTTCATTGGCGATTGTGAAACGACAACAAGACTTGTGGAATCGGTGATAGCACCCTGGTAGGTAATGGTTCCCAAAGTTAACCCGCTGTTCTTTATTACAAATTTTGCGGCGTCTAAGTCCTGGTTTGTGAGGTCGGGAATATCGACTTCACTTGCGCCTTCGCCGTTTCCTAAAACAAGATCGATCCTTGATCCTTTTGGAATTGTGGTTCCGGCTTTTATGGGTCGTCCGCCAAATTCAACGTCGAGTACACGATCCCGGGCGATATCTGGTTTATAAATAGTGTCGCCAACTTTTAAACCGTAGTTGGCAATAATCGCCACAGCCTCGCGATAGGTATAAGGTTCAAGATCGGGTAACGAGATAGGCGGCGCAAGCTTGGTAACAATGGTTAAGTAAATTGTCCTGTTCTCTTTTACATTGGTACCAGGGTCAGGATCCTGCTTAATTACCGAGCCTGAAGGATGATCAAG
>DASXMZ010000379.1:0-4611 GCA_036495385.1 Mucilaginibacter sp.
AAGGAGATTAAACTCCATAACAAAATACCATGCGAAATTTATGTGCAGGCCGATTCATTGATGCTGCGTTCCATTGTGCAAAACCTGGTTACCAATGCTATTAAATATACACCGCATGGGGGTTCTGTATTTATAAATGCCGAAGTGGACGGGCCTATGGTATGTGTTTTTGTCGAAGACTCGGGAATAGGGATGACAGGAGACGTCCAGGAGCAATTATTCAAAAAAGCAAATACATCCGTATCCGGTACAAATAATGAAGTTGGAAGTGGGCTCGGACTACTGCTTGTAAATGATTTTGTGGCGCAGCATGGCGGCACCATCGACGTGGAAAGCGCTGTAGGCGTAGGCACAACATTTAAATTTACAATTCCGGTATTGTAAGTTGAAATCGGTATCCCCCGACAGGTAAGTTTGGCCCGCATATTTTGTCATAATCTGCATCATAAAAAGTATATTGGCAGCAAAAAACAAGCAATTAAACCTGTATACTTGTCCTGATAAATACCGCAGACCATTTTAAGATGAAGAGTTTTTTAAACGAGGATTTTTTACTCGAAACGAAAACGGCACAGCGCCTGTATCATGATTTTGCCGCCGGCCTTCCCATCATAGATTATCATTGCCACCTGCCGCCTGACCAGATTGCCGATGATATTAATTTTGAAAATCTCACTGCCATTTGGCTCTACGGCGATCACTATAAATGGCGTGCCATGAGGGCAAACGGCGTAAATGAGGCCTTTATTACAGGCAATAAAAGCGACTGGGAAAAATTTGAACACTGGGCGGCAACCGTTCCTTATACACTTCGCAACCCATTGTATCATTGGACGCATCTTGAACTGCAACGATATTTCGATGTACACGACCTTTTGTCGCCGGCGACCGCAAAAAAGATTTATAATGAATGTAACGAAAAGCTAAAGTCGCCGGAGTACAGCGTTCGGAATATCATAAAAAACAAGAATGTAGAGGTAATCTGTACAACTGATGACCCGCTGGACAATTTAGCTTATCATCAAAAAATTAAAGCTGACGGGTGTAAGATAAAGGTTTTACCCGCATTCAGGCCCGATAAAGCTATGGAAGCTGATAATCCGAAAAACTTAAACGGATTTATTGCCCGGCTCGAAAAATTAACCGGTACAGAGATTAGCGACTTTGACACTTATCTTAATTTATTAAAAAAACGCCACGATTATTTTTCTTCTAATGGCTGTCTGCTATCCGACCATGGATTGAATCAGCTTTACGCTGAAAACTATACAGACCAGGAAATCAGGCTGATATTTATAAAAATAAGAACTGGAGAGCACCTGTTACTCAATGACGTAACAAAATTCAAATCGGCCATGCTGCACCATTTTGCGGTATGGGATCATGAAAAGAATTGGGTACAGCAATATCATATCGGGGCGCTGCGTAGTAATAATACCCGGGGATTAGCGCAAGCCGGGCCTGATACCGGTTATGATTCTATCGGCGACTTTCCACAGGGAACCAGTTTATCGAAATTTTTGGATAAACTTGAATCCGAAAATAAATTGGCAAAAACCATAATTTATAACCTTAACCCGGCAGATAACGAACTCATTGCAACCATGACCGGGAATTTCAATGATGGAATAATTCCCGGCAAGATGCAGTTTGGCTCCGCATGGTGGTTTCTTGATCAGAAGGATGGCATGACCAAACAGTTAAACACGCTGTCGAACATGGGGCTGCTTAGCCGCATGGTAGGCATGCTGACTGACTCGCGAAGCTTTTTATCTTTCCCACGCCATGAATACTTTAGGCGGATATTGTGTAATCTTTTTGGTACAGACATCGAAAACGGCGAATTACCAGGTGATATTAATTGGACAGGTAAAATAATACAGGATATTTGCTATTACAATGCTAAAAATTACTTGGCATTTGATGGAGTAAAATGAGCGGATTATTAAAAATTAAAGCGCATCCTGGTTCAATACTTTCCTTTGGCGAGCTATTGCTTCGCATTTGTCCCGATGGCGACGGCGAATGGCTGAACAACAACCTGTTACCTTTTTACATTGGTGGGGCGGAGTTAAACGTAGCCACTGCGCTGGCCTTATGGAATCTGCCTTCTAAATATTTTACTGCACTGCCCGATAATGGCTTGTCTGCACAAATAAAAGAGTTCCTTAAAAAAAAAGAAATTGATATATCGTCAATATATAACGGCCGCAAGCGAATTGGTTTATATTTTTTAACAAAAGGGCAGGACCTGAAACATAACGCCCTGATATATGACCGGGCGGATTCGGCATTTGCCGGCTTACAACCAGGTGTAATTGACTGGGATAAAGTGTTGGAGGGCGTAAGCTGGTTCCACTTTAGTGCGATATGCCCTGCTATTAGTCAAAATGTTGCTGACGTTTGTAAGGAGGTTTTGGAAGCTGCATCGAAGAAAAATATTGCGATTTCTGTCGATATGAATTACCGGGCTAAATTATGGCAGTATGGTAAGCTGCCGACAGAAATAATGCCTGCGCTGGTAAAATATTGCGACCTGGTAATGGGAAACGTTTGGGCTGCAGAAACAATGCTGGGTATACCGGTTACCCCCGGAATACACGAGTCAGGATTAAAAAGCATATATTTAAAGGAATCTTTAAAGACATCCGAGAGTATTATAAACCAATATCCTAAATGTAAAGCTGTGGCAAATACATTTCGTTTTGATGCTACCGATGATATTAAATATTATACAACTTTATACACCGATAATCATTTTTACAATTCCAACGAATACGAAACAGGCAGCGTGACCGACAAAGTTGGTAGCGGTGACTGTTTTATGGCCGGCCTTATTTACGGGTTTTATAATAATTATGAGCCGCTTGAAACATTAGAATTTGCCACTGCAGCTGCATTTGAAAAACTGTTTATTAAAGGTGATGCGACCAGCAAAACGGTTGCAGAAATAAAAAAAGCAATAAAATGAAGTTAAAAAAAGCTGTTTTAAATAGTATTTTAACACAGGGGATGCTGCCCTTGTTTTATTATGAAGACGCTGAGGTAAGCCTTGAAATAGTGCGAGCACTTTACAGGGCAGGTATACGGGTAATTGAATATACCAACCGGGGAAAGCAGGCGCTTGAAAACTTCAGAGTTATAAAGAAGGTTCAGCCAAAAGAAATGCCCGAACTATTGGTGGGCATCGGTACTATAAAAAATGTATCAGAAGCCGAGGCTTTTATTGATTTGGGTGCTGATTTTATCGTTTCGCCCATCATAAACCCTGAAGTAGCGAAAATAGCACACAAGTATAAATTATTATGGATACCGGGTTGTATGACGCCCACGGAAATCTATACGGCACAAAAAAATGGAGCCGATCTGATAAAGATTTTTCCTGCCAATATTGTTGGCCCCGCGTTTGTCAGCTCGATTAAAGAGTTATTCCCCGGTCAGCTTTTTATGCCGACAGGAGGTGTTGAAATGACTGCCGAAAATATCAGTTCATGGTTCCACGCCGGGGTATGTGCGGTGGGTATGGGCAGTAAGCTGATCACAAAAAACATTTTAGATAATAAACTTTACGACCAATTATATTACGATACAGTGAACGCAATTGAATTAGTGCAGGCGGCCATGTAATCGCAATACCAATTTAAACTAACTGATGAGCCAAACCAGAATGGGAAGATACAGGTGGGTGATAGCCACCCTGCTGTTATTTTCAACAACAATTAATTACATGGATCGCCAGGTAATCAGCTACCTGAAGGAGTTTTTTTCAACACCCGTTGCTAAGGGTGGTTTCGGATGGAGCAATACCGATTTCGGAAATGTAACTTCCCTTTTCACTCTTTTTTATGCCGTAATGACTGTATTTGCGGGTTGGTTTGTTGACAAGATTGGTACTAAATTAGGTTTGGCCTTTTCATTAATTGTATGGTCGTTGTTTGGTATGTTGAATGCTTTTGCAGGAAGCACGGTTGGGTTACATATGATAATAAGGAGTCTGTTCGGCATTGGCGAGGGAGGTAATTTCCCAGCTTCTATAAAAACTGTTGCTGAATGGTTTCCAAAAAAAGAGCGTGCCTTTGCCACAGGGATTTTTAACAGTGGAGCTAACATTGGGACAATGATAGCTGCCTTATTTGTGCCCTGGTGCCTGGTATATTGGGGAAATGATCCGGGATGGAAATATGCGTTTATTATAACAGGTGGTTTAGGTTTTATTTGGCTGTTTTTTTGGTTTGCGCTTTATAATACACCCGCTGCTCATAAAAAACTTTCAAAAGAAGAATTCGACTATATCCATAGTGACGACCTGGTTGCCCACGTTGCGCCATCAGAAGATGTGGCAGTCACTCATAAAATACCATGGGTTAAGCTGCTTGGTTACTCGCAAACCTGGGCCTTTTTTATGGGAAAGTTTTTAACTGATGGTATTTGGTGGTTCCTGCTTTTTTGGTTGCCCGACTATTTAAAGAAACAATTTGGTATGACAGGGGAGCAGGTGATGTGGCCAACATTTATAGTTTACGGTATAGCAATTTTTGGCAGCACTTTTGGCGGCAGCATTCCGTTATTCTTAATTAACAGGGGGATGAATATTTATAGGGCCAGGATGAC
>DASXMZ010000380.1:0-4809 GCA_036495385.1 Mucilaginibacter sp.
CTACTTCTTTGTACTGTGAAAACCGTATAATCTACCTCATTCTCCACTAACCAGGTTACCTGGGCTCCTGCGGTTGCTTTTGCTGCCGTGAAATTTAACAAGTGTATTCCAAGAGCTGGATTTTGCCTGATAACCAGGCTAAACCTTTGGCCACCGTAGGTGGCTACGTCTGATGTATAAATATTAAATGCATAAGTGGTGTTATTCCGGTAATCCAATGAGTCTCTTTTGTAACCATCCATTAGCCATATCTCAAATATTTTGGGCAATGCACTCATTGAGGCCATATTCAATTTATAAATCCCATCAGTTAAAGCATTTACATTTAAATTGATGGTAAGACTGGTTTTTGGCAGCGGAAGCACATTAATTGCCAAAGGTATGTTGTCGCTCGAAAAACTTGATAAGCTTACCGATCCCATTCCCTGGAAATATATAGCATCTTCACTGTTAACATAGGCGGTACTTGCGGTCGGTTTAAAAACAATCATAGTTCCATCGGTACTGTTACCACTTCCTGCCAATTGAAGCACCAGGTATTGAGGTGTTGCAGGGGTGTTTGCAGTGCCCTGATTTACTATGCCCGATGAAGCACTAATATTTTGACTACTCAAATTTTGCTTAATATCAAGTAATGCACCATCTTTCTGACATGACGACAGGCACGCCACTACAAATAATAATAAAAGAATTTTTGATTTCATATAAACGTCGTAACAGTTATCAAATCGATCTATTAGACAGGCTTTTATACGACTATATCGGAAATAAGTTTGCCTTTATATAAATAAAATGAAGCGAAACGTAGGTGATATAAGGAAAGCAGGGTGATCGGCTTTTAAACCGAGCGACGGAAAATTGACTATTAAGGAGGGTAGAAACAAAAAAGATTTAAACACAAACTGCTGATTTGCCTGATCTTAGAAATTCTGCCGAAACTCATTACGTTTTGAGAGCTGATAAGCAAAATCTTAAAATCAAACAAATCTTCAGTCCTACTATTAGCTCTGGTGAAAGCTCAGCGCGTTGCCATCGGGATCTTTAACCGAAAGGAATTTACCCCAGGGTGTTTCATCTACCTTTCCAACTGCGATTCCTTTAGCAGTTAATTCGTTTATATCATTTTCGATGTTTTCGGTTTTTATTACAAATCCGTTGATACAGCCTGCGGGCATGTTTGGAAACCATGTGACGAGGGTAATTGAAGCGTCCTGACCGGGAAAGCCTAGCTGCACCCATTTTTGCCCACCGTTAAAAGGTGCTTCGGCAAGGACCTGGAAACCTAATTTTACATAAAATTCCTTTGATTTTTGCTGGTCGGTAACCGGAATAGAGATAATCTCGATTGATTTCATGATAATTTAATTGATTTATGCAGGGAAATCGCTTTTAAAAATTTATCGCCGATTTTGGCTAAAGCCTCTTTTTGCCTATTATTCTTTCCGCCCCATAAATGGGACGGCAATGAATTTAGACACCCAAATTTTTTCATTCATTGCCGTTTGACTTCAGCCAACGGCTAAATTGGAATGATTAAGATGGCTTTACCCTCAAACTTATACATCTTAAATTTTAAACACGATTTCCCTGATGATTTATGTTGTTTATTTTAATTCGGTTTTTGATCGTTAGCCTGCTGATTTAGCAGATTCTCCAGGTTTTGGAGTTTTTCGCGCCAGAATTGCTCGAAAAATGCCATCCAGTTTTTTATTTCGTCAAAACCATCGGGTTTCAACTCGCAGTAACGTTCGCGACCGTGGTCTTTTATCAGGATAAGGCCAGCCTCGTAAAGCACCTTTACATGTTTTGACACCGCGGGTCGGCTCATATCAAAATTGCTTGCCAGGGCGTTTATGGAATGCTTATCTTTTGTAAGCAGCATTAAAATTTCGCGCCTGCTCGGATCAGCAATGGCCTGAAAGGCATCTGCAGTTGTTTTCATTTCATTTCGTTTAAAACCTCAGTGAGTCGACGGGAGATGCCTTTTTTCCAACCGCTTTCCATAAAGATGCTGGCTAAATAATTTTTCCATCCTTTAAATCCTGAGTGTTCCAAAACCATCCTCGTGCCGTCGCCTTCCGGATTTAGCGTCCAGGTAAGCAAGGTATCCAGTCCGATTACGCCGGGTTGGGGACCGCCTTTCCAGGTGTATACCAGTTTTTTGTTGGGAATAATTTCTAAAACTTCACAATACACAATGCCGTCAAAACTCATTTTTGGTATCGGCTTGGTGTGGAATTGGAATTTATGACCTACAACAGGTTGAAAATCATTTTTCATGAGCCACTGATTTACCAGCTCAGGATCGGTAAGACATTTCCACACTCTTTCAACCGGATGGCGGAAGTGCCATTTAATAACAAGGTCTCTTTGCATATAATTACGTAACTTTTGGGTTACGCAAATATATGCGTAACCTTTGAGTTACGCAAGTTTTATTTGATTATTTTTTCTGACACGTTTTTCTTTTGTTTTTATATGCCAAATACATAGTTTTAAACATGTTTGAGTGTTTTATCAGCTATTTAAAGCTATTTAAAAATATTCCCGATAAGGATATTGAAATTATTGAAAACGAACTAGAGTATCGGAAAGCCGCAGAAGATGAGGTGCTTTTTAATGAGGGGCAAATATGTAAAGAAATGTTTTTTATATGTAAAGGTGTTTTGCGGATTGTGTCGCTAAATGAAAAGGGTAATATGGTAACGCACTTTTTTTTGAAAGAGAACCAGTTTTGCAGTATCCTCAATAGTTTCAATAATGGTGTTGCAGCTCACGAAGGCATTGAAGCCGCGTGCGATACAGAGTTTATTGTTTTGAAAAAACATAAATTACTAACTCTTTTCGAAAAACTTCCTTACCTGAAGGAATTGATAAACAGCATCACCACCCAATTTTTATTGGAAAAAATACAAATAAGGAATGCCTATTTGGGCGAAGATGCGAGTATGCGTTATCGGAATTTTTTATTGCGCCAGCCTGATATTGCTCTCAGGGTTTCACTGAGTGATATTGCATCTTATCTGGGTATTACTCAACAGTCATTAAGCCGTATCCGAAAAAATATGCGATAGTCCTTTTTTAACTGAACAGGCGAAGCGCCAAAAAGGGCAAGATCCGACTTTAGACTTACGACTGAAGACTGCTGACTTGATAACCGCAGGTTATTATTTCCTTCAGCTTTGGTAACTTGCGTCAGATCACAAACCATTATATACTGTTTATGAAAAAGCAATGGAAAAGGTGGACATTCCGCCTGGTGTTTACCGCAATTTTTTTGTTTGGGCTTTTAATAATATTCATGTTAAACCCTTTGCTGCTATATGCTAACAAAACGTTTATTGGCCGCAACAATGTATACCATATCGCTCCGCTGGATAAAAGTTTCCGGCTCAGGCTTTTGCAGGCTGACAGCATTGTTACATCAAGTGAGCTGTATAACGCGCAGCTAACCGTGGATGTGTGCTTAAAAGACGGCTCGGCGTATCCGGGGCTAATCGAAAAAGTTCTGGGCAGGGATATGCTCGCATCCTTTTACAATAAAATCATTTTTACGGGCGACATCGTTGATTATGGACGTAATTACATTGAGCGTGACGGACACAAATGGAATTTAATACAGATGGTTGCGCACGCCCAGGTGCACTGCCTTGAGTTTAAAAAGTTAGGTTTTTTTAAAGCGAACCCCCTTGGCAAACATCCCAGCTGGAAATGGGAGGGCTACCCCGAATATATTGCCAGGCAGCCGCAGGCGGCAAACCTTTCAGCAGGTATCAGCGCGCTTTTACAGGCAGAAAGAGCAGGCGGTACAGGCTGGATGGCCTTGGCCGATGGTACTGAAACGTTAATTGTTTACCACGGGTACATGTTGCTTGTGCAATATTGTATGCAGGTTAAGAAAATGAGCTTTTTGCAGCTTCTTGCGGATACGGCGTCTGAAGAAACCATAAGGCGGCAAATGATGGATTGGTATGCCCGCCATGCCGGGTAAACCCGCCGTTAATCAAAAAAGCAGAATGATTTTCAACTTAAAACGCACTAATCCTTTTTTACCATTTGTTAAATGCTTTCACATTTAACCTGGGGAACTTTGTATATCATTTAAAAAAGTTAAATAATGAAAAACAAAGTAACAGAAGAAAACGGAAGTTTAAAGGGAAAACGTTTGGTATTGCTTGGCGGTACATCGGGTTTTGGTTTGGCAACAGCCCAGGTCGCTGCGAAAGATGAGGCTGAAATAATTGTAGTATCAAGTCAGCAAAAGAGAGTTGATGAAGCTTTAGCTGTATTGCCGGATAGCAGTTCGGGATATACTGCGGATCTTGCCGACGAAAAGCAAGTAGCCGACTTGTTTGAAAAGATTGGGGAATTTGATCATTTAATTTTTACTGCCGGCGAAACATTGCAGCTGAGCGATTTATCCACATTGAATTTTGATGAGGCGCGACAATTTTATAACCTCCGGTTTTGGGGAGCACTAATGGCGGCTAAATATGCGGCTGGAAATATCCGCGCGGGTGGCTCAATTACCTTAACCAATGGAATAATTGGCAAACGCCCCTGGAAAGGCTGGACTGTGGCTGCAAGCATAACAGGCGCAATTGAAGCGCTGACCCGCGCCCTTGCAGTTGAGCTGGCACCTATCCGTGTTAATGCCGTTTGTGCAGGCATGGTTAGAACTAACCTTTGGGGAAATATCCCCGACGCCGACCGGGAGGCTATGTTTAGCGATGTGGGCAGCAAATTGCTTACGGGTAAGATTGGCGAAGCCGAAGATATTGCCGAAGCATTTTTATACTTGGTAAAGGG
>DASXMZ010000381.1:0-3405 GCA_036495385.1 Mucilaginibacter sp.
TACAATTGCCTTTAAGCGTTGTTATTTTAACAATCAAAGACGGATTTGGGAATATTTTAGGCTCGCTGGGTTTAATAATAGTATTAGGTACCACACTGGGTTTATTGCTTGAGTATACCGGCAGCACTACAGTTATGGCTACTTTTATTTTAAACAAATTGGGTAACCGGCGTGCACCTTTGGCTATGAGTATAACGGGCTTTATTGTGGGCCTGCCTATATTTTGCGATTCCGGCTATATCGTATTGAGCGGACTAACCAAATCGATAGCTAAACGTACACTTATTCCAATAACTGTTATGTCAGTTTCTTTGGCCACCGGGTTGTATGCTATTCATTGTCTGGTGCCGCCGCATCCCGGCAGTGCTTTTGCTGCTGTAAAAATTGGTGTCGACTTCGGCAAACTAATACTGACCGGGATAGTGGTTGCAATACCGGCAATGCTTGTTGGTAACTACTGGGCCAAATACGCCGGAAGAAAGGTGGCTAATACCGGAACTGAAGAGGTAACTGAGATAAATCGTATCGGAAACTATCCATCGTTGACTAAAGCGTTTCTGCCAGTTGTTGTTCCTATTGTTTTAATTGGCATCAAATCTTTTTTTTCGTCGGGAACAACAGTTTATCACGGGTGGTTGTCGTTTTTGCTTTCTTTGGGAGATCCGGTTATGGCATTGCTAATCGGCGTGTTGCTGGCATTTAATTGTAAACGATCATGGAAAAAAGCTGAAACCACGAAAATATTGCAGGATGCCACAGAAAAAGCCGGTGGAATATTGATGATTATAGGGATGGGCGGCGCTTTTGGTGCTATTCTCGCAGTTTCGAAGGTAGGGGAGCATTTTAGTCAATCAATAGCATTAGGCAGCATGGGTCTCTTTTTTCCTTTTTTGCTTACATCCGTATTAAAAACAGCCCAGGGATCATCAACTGTTGCCATCATAACCGCAGCTTCCATTGTATTGCCATTGTTACCCGCACTGGGTTTAAGCAGCGAAACCGGCAGGTTGTTTTGCGTGTTAGCCATGGGTGCAGGCTCGATGATGATATCGCACGCCAACGATGCTTATTTTTGGGTGATAGCAAAATTTTCAGGGCTTGAAATGAAAACCATGCTAAAAGTATATTCAGTAGCAACACTATTAATGGGACTCACTGCAATTACCACGGTTTATATATTATCAAAGTTGTTTTAACCAGGACTCTTTTTTTTAAAATCCGAAATCGAAAATGCGAAATCCGAAATTATGAATATCCTCATCGCTCCAAATGCTTTTAAAAACAGCTTGAATGCAACCGATGTCGCGGAAGCGATCCGGGAAGGATTCATGTTAAGCCAGCTTAATTGTAATGCTGTATGTTTTCCCATTGCCGATGGAGGCGACGGAACGGGCAGGTTGATTGTTGAAAAATGCAATGGAAAGTTACTATACAGAGAAGTTCATGATCCATTGGGACGGAAAATAAATTCTCCGTTTGGTTTGATCGATAACGGTAAAACAGCAGTTATTGAGATGGCTGACGCATCGGGCCTAAGGTTATTAAAAAAAGACGAATTGGACCCGTTACAGGCTTCTTCCTATGGGACGGGAGAACTGATCAAATTCGCGTTGGACGAGGGAGTAACTAAAATTATTATCGCAATGGGTGGCTCTGCCACGGTCGACGGCGGCTGCGGGATACTGCATGCGCTTGGAGCCACTTTTTTGGATGCTAATGAACGAAGCTTGCGTGCGGTCCCCGGCGATTTGATAAATATGGCCAAAGTTGATATTTCTGGATTTGATAAGAGAATAGCCGGTTGTGAAATAGTTGTGCTTTGCGACGTGGAGAATAAACTGCTTGGGCAACAGGGGTCGGCCTATGTTTTTGGCCCACAAAAGGGTGCAACCCCCGCAGAAGTCAATTTACTGGAGAATTTTTTAAAAAACTTTGCGGAGGTATCGACCGAATACGGAATTGATATGGCCGGCGCGAAACACAGCGGAACGGCTGGAGGAGCTGCTGCGGGTTTATATGCGTTTTTAAATGCAAAACTAGTTAATGGTATCGATTACTTTTTATCACTCACAAATTTCGACAATGCATTACAGGATGCCGATGTGCTGGTAACCGGCGAGGGAAGTATTGACCTGCAGACCTTACATGGTAAAGGGCCATACGGCGTTGCCTTAAAAGCCAAAATGAAAAATATTCCGGTTATAGGTATTGCGGGCCAGGTGCCCCTGGATACTGATGATGAATTACAGCTATATTTCGATGCTTTAATTTCTATTAACAATGAACCCACTGATATTGCAACCGCAATGAACCATACCCGGAAAAATTTAGTGCGGACTGCAACTTCGATAGGGAACTTATTGATGATTCGAATGCGTAAACGATGATATTGAGTCCACCTTTGTGCAAAAACAAATTTACTAGAGCCTTATTGATGGCAACTATTACCCATGACAATTAGTTAAATATTTACATTTTAAAAAATTAGCAAATGATAAAACCTTTACTCTCTACTATTATTCTTTTACTATTAGCACAATTTAGCAACGCGCAGACTGACACTGTAAAAAAAGAATTTTATAATGCGGAATTCAAATGGAAAATTGTGATACCCGGAGGCTTTGATACCGTAAGCGCCACGCAATACTCTGGACTGCAAAAGATAGGAACTGAGGAGATGGAAAAAACAGCTGATACTAAGTTCGAAAATCAGATAAAACGAATCTGTGCCTTTAAAAGCGATATTTTCAATTATTTTGAAGCAAATGAACAACCATTGGACACTATAATAGATGGTAATTATTTGGCGCACTGTAAGTACAGCTATAATTTAATATATGATACTTATAAAAGATGGGTACCCAATAACGCAACAATTGATACAACAAGTTCAAAAATCATTGTCGACGGTTTGGATTTCGAATGTTTTAAAGTGCTAATTACGATGCCCAATAAAATGACAATAAATATGCTGGTTTACAGCAAGCTATTTGAGAAAAAAGAGTTTACTGTGGTAATGGTATATGTTAATAAACAAAAGGGAGAAAAGTTATTGGCAGCGTGGAGAGACTCAAAATTTAAAAAAGATTAATCTCAAATCCTTAATAAATGGATGCTTTTCCCGGCTTAGATTCATTCCCCTGTAAATCAACTGAACGGACAGATATTCCCCCATTGGTCGAAATAGTCGAAGGCATATACCAATAGGTGAGTGGTGTAAACCCAATTCGTTTATCGTTAAGGTAAACGTTGTATCCCAAAAGGCCTTTATTGTCAGTTGACGCGTTCCATTTTAAAACAGGAGAAGAAAGCTTTTGATACGTTACATGTGCAGGGGTTGATGGCGGTATCTTATCCGGAACCAAACGACTGGTGCAATTGATCAGCGCCCTGAAAACATGGTAA
>DASXMZ010000382.1:0-2393 GCA_036495385.1 Mucilaginibacter sp.
AGGCCGACCACCGCTAAAAAAAGTAATAGTTTTGGGGTGCTCTTTGTCATCGCTTTTGTTTTTTATTAATAAATCTTTTCGGTTTATAGGTTAGTCGGATGCGGGCGTATTCCTTACAGAAGAATGGAAATTTTTTTAGCCTGGTTTTAAGAAGTTTACCAGACGATAACAGCGGGCTGGCCTTTTATTCGTTAAATCTGTTAACGGAACATGGTTTGCCGTTGCCGGTTCAAGTATCTCACTTGAACCTAACGAATTTTAACCGTCATGCTTATGGCTGATTTAAGCGTGGCGCTTAAATTGGGGCATTCAAGTGAGACGCCATAGCCGTTAACTTAAGAAGTTTTTTTGGTAATATGATAACGATGGGGCTTTGCCGTTGGGCAAAACCACTTAGATTTTCCCATATTTGTTTAGTTTTATTTTTAATGAAAAGGCGGTTGTTTTCCAGACATTTTACCGCCTTTTCTTGTATAAAAATAGCAATTTTTTTGGAAAAAGCAAGCTTTTTGTAGGGGAAAAGCGCCTTTTATTTTCAATCAGGATAAATTTATCGCTGATTGTTCTGCCACATTACAGAACAGCATAACAGCTGTTCTTGACCCTTCAAAACTTCACAAAATAGCCCGCGATACGGGTTTTTTACAGAGAACATCCAAGCTTAAGCCGGAAGAGTTTGTTGATACAATGGTATTCACTGATCTTGATCATCATCAGCTGAGTTTACAGGATTGTTGTGATGATTTAGCGCAGCATCGTCAGAAATCGCTTAGCAAAGTGGCCTTGCACAACCGGTTTAACAGCAAAAGCCTTGATTTTCTAAAATCGGTCTTAGCGGAGCAGATGACCTCAAAGCTGGGAATTGCCGGGGAAAACAACTGGCAGCCTTTCAGCAGGGTAATGGTTGCCGATTCGTGTAAGTTCGCCTTGCCGCAAAAATTTGAGGAGGATTATCCGGCTTATACCGGAAAATATGCTAAGTCCCTTATGAATATACAATATTGCTTTGACCTCAAGAACGGGAACTGGGAAGGGCTAGAATTAACTAAGGCTACCGAAAATGATCTGGCTTACACAAAAAGAACCTTAGAGTACATCTGTCAGGGTGATTTATATATACGGGACCTGGGCTATGTATCACACGCCTACCTGATTAAAATTGTAAAAGAAAAAGCCTATTTTATCAACAGGCTGCATCCATTATGGAATCCTGTCTTATGCGATACCGAAAAAACGGTTAACTGGGTATCACTTTATGAAAAAATGCAACAAACCAGGAGCATTCATTTCGAAACAATGATTACTATCGGAAAAGGCCAGGATGCATTTAACTGCCGCCTGATTGCCGTACCTGTACCCGAAGAAGTTTGGGCAGAACGTATACGCAAGGCACAGATCCGTGCTAAAAGCGTTGGATATGAACTTACTGATGAATATAGACACCGTTGCCGGTTTAGCTTGTTTATTACCAATACAACCCAGGAAATGCTCGAAGCTCCCGGGATTGTTCAGCTTTATCGTTTAAGGTGGCAAATCGAACTCGTATTTAAAATGTGGAAATCCTTACTTAACTTGCACAAAGTTAAAGCTGTTAAAAAGGAACGGTTAGAGTGTCACCTGATCGCCAAATTTATTTGGATACTGATAAATTGGAAAGTATTTCGATGTGTTGATGTCTTTATACGAAACCACTCATCTCACTATGCCTGTTCCATGTGGAAGTTCTTCAAACAAGCCAGGAAATGCGGGTACGTGTTGAGAATGGCCGTTATCGGGGAATTACTATTTGCAGACTGGTGCAAGGCCTTCTTGTTTAATATTAAAAGCCTGCTTATTGAACCTAAAAAAGGAAAGAAAGCTGGTTTCATCATAGTTAATGATATCTTTAATCCCTTAAGTTAACGGCTATGGTGAGACACTTGAACGGGCGGGGATGGAAGATTGAGTGAAGGGAATGACAATGTGTTAAGGCAAATGGATAAACTTAAAGAACTTGGAGCTAACGCAAAACACACTTTACCTGACGCCGACAAACGTTTAATAATTGATATTGATAAAGAGCAAATTATTAATAGCGAAGAAACTTAGACCTCTTAGCTTTGATGATTTTTTTCCAATGGACGATGTTTTCGCAGAAATGCAAATGCATAAATCTGAGGTCCGATAAATGCCCCCTGTTCAAGTGTTATACTTAAAAAAATGATTTTAAGCTACGCTTAAATCTTATCCCCTTAGACCTACTGTGCTATTACAAGAACACAAACATATACAACGCAGGTCATCTCCACGCCCCGCAAAGATAAAAAACAACAGCCACTTCTTTGGTGACACCATTTTGTCAGTAGAGCCTCGGATTTTTGGCTAAAAATAATTTGTATACTGCTGTTAATGAG
>DASXMZ010000383.1:0-4704 GCA_036495385.1 Mucilaginibacter sp.
ATAAGCGGCTTCGTGATAGCTGTCATGTATCGGATCGTTAGGCGTATAAGAGGCACTCCACTCAGTGTAATGTAACTCCAGCTTAGGCAGTGGTGACTGCTGTATTTCTTTTCTCGAACCCACAACAGATCCCCAAACGGAACTATCCCTTTTGCTTAAATAGGTGGTTATACCTGTGGCGTCAAAGGCACCCTTATCTATCCCATAGGTGTGCGTGCTGGCGAAATCCATCGGTACCTTGTTTTGTCCGCAATAATTAATTAGCTCCGGTATCCACGAATGTTCTGCTGTTGCCGGTCCGCCGACTTTATAATCTTTGGAGACCGATTTTACGGCGTTAGCAGTTACATTATACAAATGGAAATAATCGGCTTGGGTACCGCTCCAGAAATAAGACAGGTTGGGTTCATTCCACACTTCAAAATACCAGTGTTTTAATTCAGCGTCGCCATAACGTTCTGTCCAGTGCTGTACCAGGGCTTTGATCAGGTTACCCCATTTGTCATAATCCTTCGGAGGTGAAACATTAGCATTCCACCAAAAGACGGTTCTATCGCCACTGGCAAGCGCTTTTGGCATAAAGCCAAACTCTACAAAAGGCCTTATACCAATGCTAAGCAAAGAATCGTACAACGCATCAATGTACTGCCAGTTATAGGTGGGATTGCCCTGCTTGTCCTCAAAATAAACTCCCATATCGTCATGCAGCAAGCCATGCATACGAATGTAGCGAAAGCCCAATTGCTCTTTTGCATACCGGAGCTGATGCTGCCAATCGGCACGCAAGCCTTCATTAGCTCTTCCTGCACCTACGCATTCATTAAAGAAGGTATTTAATGGGCCTTGCACTTTAGCGACATCAATATTGATTATTCTGTTATTTGTTTGCGCCTGCACAGCAGAAATGAAAGCGAGCAAAAAGAAAACAGAAAAAATTAAGCCTGGTTTTTTCATAATAATTAATTGGTTTTTAGATTTAAAAATCCTGGTCAGTGTCATTAACTCGGGCAATTTTAATTGAATTTTTCTATTACGTAATTTTGACGGAATAAAAGTATCACAGGAGTTTTACATTTCCAAATTTTATTACGTATTTTTTACGTAATGATAGAACTATAGCGATGTAAATGACTGTGTTAGAGTCGCTTTACGTCTCCGCAGGGTCTCTCGCAGAGGCTATTATATACTTAGGACAATATGATAAAGTATTGAATAAAGGTATATGATGAGTTAAACTCATGGAAAATACAGTTGACAATGAAATTATTTCATTAGAAGAGCGTAGAGAGGCCAAAATAAAAAAGGCTTTAGATAAAGTACGCGAAATACTGTCGGATGAAAGTATCAGCGACTATATAAAGTTAGAGCGCATAGTACAGGATGCCGGAAGTGAATCAATAGCGTTACGTTTTCTTATTCGTTGAGGCTTTAATATTGGCTAATTCTGTTTTAATAAATTCAAGCTCTTTAACCAAATAATCAAAGTTTATAACCAATTGGTATACCGATAAATTAATTCCATCGAGTTTATTATTAATTGTTTTTTCTTGTTCGCTGTCCATAAGTTTTAAGTTTTCAATAAATATAAATAATTACTTCCATGAAATACACAATCAACAAGTTTAGAGAAGAGTACGGGAACGACGATGCGTGTTTAGATTTAATATTTAAGTTGCGTTACGCTAAAGTACCCTGTTGCCCATGCTGTAGCCAGGCAACGGACTTTAAACGTGTTAAGGGGCGTAAAAGCTATGTATGTTCGGATAAGGATTGCCAGTATCAATTATACCCGCTTGTGGGCACCATCTTTGAGAAAACGCATATTTCGTTGTCTGATTGGTTTTATGCCATATACCTGATGATTTCGACGCGTAACGGCGTTGCCGCTAAGGAACTTGAAAGGCAGTTAGGCGTAACGTATAAAACAGCGTGGCGTATGGGACACCAGTTGCGGAAGCTAATGAGCAATGGCAAACTGTCTGATCTGTTATCGGGCGTTATTGAGGCCGACGAAACCTTTATAGGCGGTAAAAATAAGAATATGCACAAAGCTAAACGGGATATGATGAACGCTAATGGTACGGGAACGATCAATAAAATCCCTGTGTTAGCTGTTTTGGAAAGAGGCGGGAATGTAAAGACAAAAGTGTTGCAACACAATAAGGATGCGAATATGACAACAATGGTTCCTATGGTTAAGAATAACGTTGCCCCAGGTTCTGTACTGGTTACGGACGGACACGGGGCTTACCGGATATTAGCAGGGGAATACAGCCATGAAGTAGTTAGTCACGGCGAAGATGAATATGTTCGCGGTACATTTCACACCAATACGATAGAGGGCTATTTTTCTCATTTAAAGCGAATGATAAGCGGTACGCATATCCATGTATCGCAAAAACATCTACAAGCCTATGTAGATGAGCATTCATTCAGGTATGTACACAGGAAGGAAGGGCAGGAAATGTTTAAGACTGTTTTAGGCCGGATAGTTCAGTAAGAAATTTTAACAGTCGTTTTGTGCGGGTCGAAGCATTACACAGAAATGGTGTCCAAAACCAAAGTTGTGACTACCGAGGGTCGGAAGATACCCGAGAGCAATATCGGTTAAGAATGCAATACTGTTAAATAATAAAAGCCAGTATCTTACCGGCTTTCTTATCTCTCCCTTTTGGAAGGGGACAAACGTACGCTACACTTTGGACATGGGCGTATTCAAATATAGGAATAATAATTATTCGTGCAAACTATTTACCAGTTTGTTTTTGAACTGGGTTAACAATCGCCTCCATAACATTCAAAAAATCCTGCTTAGTAATATTAATCTTATCGCCTTTCTTAGGCTTTACCACTATTTTTTTCTTACTCATAGAGCAAAGGTAATTATAAATATTCCCGTTAAAACACCCTTTGTTAAAGTAACTATTTGTGTTTACTTTTACTACCATTAAAGTATTGTACTAAATCGGAGTGCTATCCTGAATTACCACAAATAGTATGCACGCAACCGAGATAAAAGTACGCTGTAAAAGCGTGGCTGTATCTTTTTGCGTGTATGGCTGTGGTAAGCCTTGGATAGCGGGAGATAATATCAGTCACGCTATTTTTTTAATCCAAAATTACCACATAATGAAAAAACTAATCTTTATCGCATTGCTGTTCACCGTAGGGTGCAAAACTCCCGAATACCTTATCGGGATGAATGAAACTCAATTCAAACAACAGAACCATAGTGCTACACTGGTGGCGGCTGAAACCGATGTAACTGTGTATCGAATTAGCCGCCAAAAAATGATGACTTGGGATGATAACACTTTTTACTATTATTTCAAGAACAACAAACTTGCCCGCATAGACCAGGGAGTTTACCGGCCAAACGTACTTATTGAGGTAAAGAATAGCAAATGAAAGCTAAGACCACTCTCTTTCTTATCGGCGCGGTAATAGTCGTGTTTGCGCTGTATAATCCTTCAATGAGGGAATTTAGAGAATATTTAGGATTCGACTACAAAGCAAAGATAAACGGGTTAAGGCGGGAAAGTAACTATATTGTTTGCTCCGTTTATTCATTTTATGGAGAAGAGAAGTATTTAGGCGTTTTCGGGAACTTTTTTAAAATCAGTAGTTCCGATACAACAAAAAGAGATTCAATAAAAACGGAATGAAAAAGATTAACCGTTTATTCCGCAAATTTTTTCCATTTTTATACATGGAAAAAACGCTGTATTATCTAATCTTGGAGAAACTCGATAAAGCCGGCATAGGGACTGATTTTAACTTAAGGCCGTTTATCGCTAATTATTTAAAAGATAGGACTAATTATAAAAACAACGACAGAGACAAGGGGTGGAATGAAATTTTGGGTTATATCAATCTTATCAAAAAAAATAAACATATTGAATACGATGAAACCCAATTGGGACAAGATGAATTTTTATCAAGTTCACAGGTTGTCTTCAATGTTAGGTTGACCTATATAGGGGCAGAATATTTTAATGGGCTGTTAATTGCCAGAAATACTATAGCTAACTTTAAGATAACTCAAATAATAGCAACTGGAGCTTTACTTTTTTCGGCTATTTCAGTGCTCTATACATTTTTAACATACAATCAGAACAGAGACTTGGAAAGAAGGATAAAATCATTAGAAGGTTGGCGAATAAGTTCAGGCAAATCAATAAAAACGCAACAGGTGAGTATTCCCATAACAATTGACACGGTTCGATTAGGCGTGAAAACAAAGCCTTAACCCCCCCCACCAATTGCTCTAAGTATATAGGTGCCCTCGCAGAGGACCCTGCGCTGCTTGATCCAAAACGCAGGGTCCCTTTCATGAGACCCTGCGAAGACGAAGAAAGCGCGGTCAGTGGTCGTAGATTTGCAATTAATTTTAACTATTCCACCTTATCCTTAAACTGCAGACCGGAAACAGACGCAACCGGTTGCTGTGGTTTAGCCTTATCGTTTTTAAAGACGAAATAGATATCATGCGCGCCGGTAACATCTTTAATGTTGACTTTCAGCGCAGAGCCTGCGAGTAGTTTCATATAGTCGGCCATAGTAAATTTAGGCTTGGGGGCAGCGGGATTGGCCGGCTTGCTTGGAGCAGCTTTTTTAGCACCACCTTGATCCTGCGCGGCATTGGCTGCACTCATTAAAGCAGCAAGCGGATTTACAGCTTTTATTTCAGCGGTGCCTATCACA
>DASXMZ010000384.1:0-13238 GCA_036495385.1 Mucilaginibacter sp.
GTTTGCCAAATCAGAGGTGCATGAGAAAAGCTTAAAAGGAGAAGCATTGGGGATAAGGGTTGCGTAAAGGCGCCTCACCCTGCCCTCTCCAAAGGAGAGGGTTTTCAAGTCCTCTCCTTTGGAGAGGATTTAGGTGAGGCAACAAAAGGTCGAATAATTAAAAATTTAATGGCTTTAAACAGACATAATAATAAAGGTTTAACATCAACCTGCTGCTATTGCGGGGTAGGCTGTGGTGTGATTTTAAACCAGGATAAAAACGGTGGCATTACGCTGGAAGGAGATAAAAACCATCCTGTTAATAAAGGTATGCTTTGCAGTAAAGGACTTAACCTGCACTACACTGTAAATGATAAAAGCGACAGGTTGTTATATCCTCAAATGCGCTATAACAAAAGCATGCCTATGCAAAGGGTAAGCTGGGATGATGCAATGGAAAGAACGGCTGCAGTATTCAGAACATTTATCAGTAAATACGGTCCTGATTCAGTTGCATTTTATGCATCGGGCCAGTGTTTAACCGAAGAGTATTACGTGGTGAATAAGCTGATGAAGGGCTTCATCGGCAGCAATAATATTGATACAAATTCGCGTTTGTGTATGAGCAGCGCGGTGGCTGCCTATAAAATTGCTTTGGGGGAAGATAGCGTCCCTGTTTGTTATGATGATATAGAACTTGCCGATTGTTTGTTTATTATGGGTGGTAACCCTGCGTGGTGCCACCCTATATTATGGAGACGCGTTGAGGCACATAAAGCCGCTCACCCAAATATTAAGATCATTATAGTTGATCCGCGGGTTACCGACTCCTGTTCAATCGCCGATCTGCATCTGCAAATAAACCCGGGCACCGATATTACCCTCAACCATGCCATCGGCAGGTTGCTGATAGAAAACGGAGACATTGACGTAGATTTTATTACTAACCATGCCGAAGGATTTGAACAGTACAGCAATATCGTTTTTCAAAGAACATTGAGCGAAGCGTCAAAAATATGCGGGTTAAGTGAAAGTGGTATCCGCCTGGCGGCAAAGTATATCGGTGAAGCAAAGGGTTTTATTTCTATGTGGACTATGGGACTAAACCAAAGCGCCATTGGTGTAAACAAAAATCTTAGCCTCATTAATTTAAATTTAATTACAGGTCATATCGGTAAACCCGGATCGGGACCTTTGTCACTTACGGGACAGCCAAACGCCATGGGTGGCAGGGAGGTTGGAGGGTTGGCAAATTTACTTCCGGCCCACCGCGATCTTAAAAACCCGTTGCACCGGGAAGAAGTACAAAAATTTTGGGGCGGAACCGTAATTAATTCTCAACCTGGGCTAACAGCCACTGAAATGTTTGAGGCGCTAAATGACGGCCGGTTAAAAGCCATCTGGATTATGTGTACCAATCCACTAACCAGCTTGCCCAATGTGCGACTGGCAGAGGAGGCTTTAAAGAAAGCGAAATTTGTTGTTGTCCAAGAAATAAGCAATAAACCAGAGACGCTGGCATATGCCGACGTTATATTGCCTGCCGCAGCATGGGCCGAGAAGGAAGGGACGATGACCAATTCAGAAAGGCGCATCAGTTATTTGAATAAAATCATCGATCCACCCTGCGAGGCATTGCCCGACGCTGAAATTATTTGCCGTTTCGCAAAAAAGATGGGTTATCAGGGTTTTAATTTTGAAAACCCGGCAGCCATTTACGCAGAGCATGTAAAACTGACGGCTAAAACGAATGTCGATATCAGCGGGCTGAGTTACGAAGTGTTGAAGGAAAAGAAAACAGTTCAGTGGCCGTATAGAAAGAAAACCGGAACACAGCGCTTATTTACTGATAGGGTTTTCTACACCAAATCAACAAAGGCAATGATCAGCCCTGTTTCCGATTACCTTACCAGCGAGAAACCCGATAGCGACTTTCCATTTATATTAACTACCGGCCGCATACGCGATCAGTGGCATACTATGAGTAAAACCGGTAAGATAAACAAGCTAAATCAGCACTATAAACAAGCCTTTCTTGAAATACATCCCGATGATGCCGAAAGTCTTCAATTAAATGATGGTGATATAACCATTATTAAATCGCGAAGGGGCGAGGTACGGGTTAAGGCGAAAATATCAAATGAAATAAAGCGGGGCGTAGTTTTTTTACCGATGCACTGGGGCAAAATTTTAAATAATGACTTGAACCGGGCCAACAATATAACAAGCGATTTAGTTGACCCTATTTCAAAAGAACCCGACTTTAAATATTGTGCTGTTAATGTACAAAAATATCGTAAGCCTTTTCAACGAATAGTAGTTATCGGGGCTGGTGCCGGAGCCTGCGGGTTTGTAAAATCGTACCGTGAATTAAACCCGGACGATGAGATCACTATTTTCAGCAAAGAGAACCACCCTTTTTATAACAGGGTAATGCTTCCTGATTATATAAGCGGGGAACAGCAATGGGAGCAACTGGTAAAAATAAAGGACTCGGAAGAGTCCTTATATAAGATCAGGCTGTTACGAGGGGTAAGTATTGAGAAGATTGATCGTACTAAAAAATTGGTCACCGATTCGAGAGGGATTAAAACTCCATACGATGTATTACTGATAGCTACGGGCAGCCGTGCAGCCGTGCCTAAGAATGTACCCTCGCTACCTGGCATATTCACCATGCGCAGCCGTAACGACGCGGATAATTTTAAGAAACATATTCCCAGAAATGCGCATGTGGTAATTGTAGGCGGGGGATTACTTGGTCTGGAAATGGCCGCCTCGCTACGTGAGATCGGCGTCAAAATCACAATTATTCAGCGTGTGTCCCGTTTTTTAAACCGCCAGCTGGATGCCTTAGGAAGTCAGTTGCTGCACGAGGAGATGATTGACCAGGGCTGTGATATTTATTTTGATGACGAGGTGCAATTATTTTACGGGCGCTCCAAACTTACCGGTATCGGATTAAAAAGCGGCCGCAAAATTAATTGTGACGCCATGATCCTGGCTATCGGCACAACGCCCAATATGGAGCTTGCCAGGGGATGCGGCCTCGAATGTAAACGTGGCGTAATTGTAAACGAACGTTTGCAAACTAATGATCCGGATATATACGCCATAGGCGAAATCGCAGAGTTTGAAGGCACGCTATACGGTATAACAGCCGCCGCGGAGCAGCAAGCTGAAGTGGTTGCAAAATTTATGAGCGGTGATATAGCAAGCTATTATAAAGGCAGCCTGTTTATGAATATCATTAAGATCCATGGTTTTGATTTGTGTAGCATTGGATTACCGGAATGCCCTAATGATGCCGAATATGAAGAGATTGTATTCATTGATAAAGCCAAACGGTATTATAAAAAATGTATCATTCACCGCGACAGGCTGGTGGGCACTATCTTGATAGGGGATAAATCGGAGTTTCAGGAGTTCCGAGAATTAATTGCCAATAAAACCGAGTTGAGCGAAAAACGGATGCAGCTGTTACGCAGCGGCAATAAAGCCGATCCGGTCTTGGGTAAACTGGTTTGCAGTTGTAATAACGTGGGGAGCGAAAATATCCTGAACAAAATAGCTTCGGGTTGTAATAACCTCAAAGATTTGTGTGCTTCAACAGGTGCAGGTACAGGTTGTGGATCGTGCAGGCCAGAAGTAAAACGCCTGCTGGAAAACAATCTGAAAGACGCGCTGCTGATAAAATAAAGTACGATGGAAGAAAAATCAACTTTATGTGTAAAGATAAATTTACCCGGCGGCGTAGCCTCGGCAGGTGATTTGTTTGAGATTTTACTGATAGCTGAAAACGCAGGCGCCGCATCAATAAGTATTGGAAACAGGCAGCAATTGTATTTTGAAATACCAACTGATAGCGTTGACGATTTGGAAACGGATATGCTTAAAGCAGATATAAGCTATGAAATAGACAACGACCTCTTCCCAAATATTATCAGTTCGTATGTTGCAGATAATATTTTCAATACAGAGAGTTGGTTAAAGGAAGGGGTTTATAAAGACATATTCGATATGTTTACATTTAAACCCAGGCTAAAGATCAACCTGGTTGACCAACATCAAACTTTCGCCCCCTTTTTTAGCGGTAATTTTAATTTTATATCATCACCCGTAAGTAATTACTGGTATTTCTATGTACGTTTTCCAAAAACTAGTGACCTTTACTGTTGGCCGTCACTGGTATACTCGGATGATATTCCATTAATTAGCAGGATTGCTGAAGACGTTATCTTAACCCATAAACATCTTTTTTATGATCAGCAAGAAATAAAGCACCGGTCGTTTTATAAATTAGTTACTACCGGCAACGAATTTTTAAGTCAGCCAATTATTGATGCTTTAAAATTGCCTGATTTTTATTTGCCTTATTACGAAGGCATAAACAAATACGCCAATGGAAGGTATTGGCTTGGGGTTTACAGAAGGAACGAATCGTTCCCGCTTGAGTTTTTAAAAGATATTTGCTCAGCCTGTCTCAAAACCCGCGTTGGTCAATTATACACTACGCCGTGGAAATCACTATTGATAAAAGGCATAAAAGAGGGTGACCGGGCCGATTGGGGTGATATTTTAAATAAATACCAGGTAAATGTAAGGCATGCCTCCAATGAATTAAATTGGCAGTTGGAAAATTTATGCCAGGAAAGCCTTGAATTGAAAAAGCAGTTGGTTAGGGAGTTTGAGGAACATGATTTAAGAACATACCGGCTCTGCTTTGCTATAAAAATGCAGCCTAAAACCGGTTTGTTAGGTTCTATAATAATAAAAAAGCAGGATGCTAGGCTATTCGATATTTTGTATACCAAAGATTTTAACCCGAACTCGAAAGATTTTATTATTTACAAAGAAAAAGTTCACGTCAATGAGCTAGGAAAGTGGCTAATTGAATTATGCGGCTTTTATTATGGTTTATTAATTGATAACAGTATTTCGAAGAGTCCAAAAATTGCACCTGCCGGCGAGGGCGCCGTTGCGGAGCCGGTAAGTATGGTTTATCAATGTAAAAACTGCTTAAGCATTTATGATGAAGTTTATGGCGATAGCGTACAGAATGTTCCAATAAACACCGGCTTTGAAACACTCGACAATTACTTGTGCCCGGTATGCGAATCTCCAAAAGAGGACTTTAGATTGATCGAAAAGAAAGTTTGTTTTAAACTTTAACAATCGATTGGTAAATTACAGCGATAACAATTGTTTGGCCCTGTGATGACAAAATTAGACGCCGCGTTCCGGCAATTTGATGCATATAATAAAAAAGACCCCCACGTTTTTACCTGGGATAATACAACTTATCCACAGGAGTATTTTTTCGCGCTAAAATTGTATGAATGGGTTATCAAACTGGCGCCGGATGCCAGTGAAGAACTTTTACTGGCCTCGCGCAGTCAGCATATCGGCAGGTGGGAAATACCACGCGACAGTTATCCTGAAGGAAGAGAGGCATACTTGAAATGGCGGCGCGATCTGGCTTCATTTCATGCGGAAAAAGTAGCTGCCATTATGAAAGATGTGGGATATTCTGAAGACCAGATAGCCAGGGTAAAGCAAATAATCCTTAAACAAAAAATAAAAGTCGACCACGAAGTGCAGATTATTGAAAATGCGCTCTGCCTGGTTTTTCTCGAATTTCAATATGAAGATTTTTATCCAAAGCACTCTCCCGAAAAGGTGATTACTATACTCAGAAAATCATTGCTAAAAATGGATAAACAAGGGCACCGGTTTGCACTTACCTTAAATTATTCTGAAAAAGGGATGTATTATATTAAAGCAGCTCTGGATATAATTAATAACCCAGGCAAGCCCTAGCCCCGTCTCCCGGCACTTTTTATAGTATATTTTAGGAATCTCCATAATGAATAAAAATCATTCAAATTCAGCCCCCATCAAACTAAACAAACCCCGCTTGTACTACGTAACATGGTTATTGAGGGCGTCTAAGAAGGTTTGATAGATCTCCATCCCGAGTAACGGGCTTATAGCAACATCGCTCTCAAAATACAGGCAGGTATACTTTTGAAATTTAGAAGTGTGTTGATAACATTTTATGGTATAATCTCATTTGTTGACTAATTCTAATGGTATTTTTCATTATTTTAAAGCGAAAATTTCTTAGCCATTTTATAAAAATGGTTTCATCTATTCCTTTAGTCATTGCGTTACAAAAATGAGATTTATCTGGATCATTTTACTTGCTTTATTAAACGGCCATCCGCGTTCAAATGATCTGTATACCTGCAAAAATGCCAGGATAACAATTTTTTCCCAAGCCTTAATAGAAGATATCAAAGCTGTTTCACAAACTGGGGTGTCTGTTTATAATCCAGGTACCGGCCAATTAGATTTTAGCGTGGCTATAAGTTCGCTGCAGTTTGAAAAAGCGTTTATGCAGCAGCATTTCAATTCGGATTACATGGAAAGCGATAAATATCCGCGGGCTATCTTTAAAGGGAAAATACAGGAGCTTATTGACGTGACCAAAGATGGCTCTTATACCGTAAACGCAACGGGCGAACTGACTGTTCATGGTATCACAAAAACGAGAACCATTCAGGGCAATGTTAGTGTGAAAAATGGAGTCACTACTATGACATCGGAATTCATAGTAAATTGCGCCGACTATAAAATAGATATTCCTCAAATTTTATTCTATCATATTGCTGAAAACATTAAAGTGAATGTTTCAGCTACCTATAGCCTGTATACAAATAACCAATCCAAATAAAGTTATATGAAGAAATATTACCTATTACTGGCGTTTTTTTTAATCAATACGGGAGCAATCGCACAGCGGATTGACTCTTTAAAAAATGCGAAATCCACCGATTCTTTATTTAACACGATGAATGTGGACAACAAAAATGAGAATGCTATTATTTTCGAATCGCCGAGGCTCATTTTAACACAAACGACCGAAACGATCAAGAAGAAAAATCTAAATTTCATCATTATTCACCGTTTTGGTGACTTCGCAGGTAAGATGGGCGGGGGACAATACTTTTATGGTCTTGATGACATCGCCGATGTATACATTGGGTTTCAATATGGGTTAACAAATGATCTGAACATTCAGATAGGCAGAAACACAATACCTTCGCCCGGTGGCATGGCCGACCTTCAACTAAAATATGCAATACTCCATCAAACCAATGATGGTAGTTCGCCAATTGCGATAAGTTTAGTAGGTGGAACGGCTGTGAGGCTGTATAACACCTATCCCAGCTTTAGCGACCGGGTCTCCTATTTAGGCCAGGTGATTTTAGCGCGCAAATTTTCGCACACCTTTTCGTTTGAGATAGCTCCTTCTATTGTACAAAATAATCAGCCGATTCCAAATGTTGGCGGAAATCCGGGAGAGCTTTTTTCCCTGTCGGCAGCAGCCCGGTTAAAAGTGACAAAGCTGATGAGTGTAGTTGTTGATTATGCCCATCCTTTTTCATCCTTCAGAAATACCAGTGAGTTTAGCGATCCGTTTGGTTTCGGCATCCAGGCCGTTACCGGCGGGCATGTATTTACCTTAAATATTACCAATTCAAGGGCCAGTTCGGAAATTAATTATTTAAGCAATACAACGTCTGATTATGCGAGGGGGCAATTCCGGATAGGGTTTACCATTTCGAGAATGTTTGATTTTAATGCAAAACAAGGATACAAACCGAAAAGATAAGTCGATAGTCTTTAGTCGTAAGTCTGGAGTCTTTTTGTTCGTTTTTGACTTGGGACTAACGACTTAGGACCGCCGACTCCTCTTCAGATCAAGCACTCTGTATCTGCTCAATTTCAGTAACCCTTCTGTTATTCTGTTTTACAACTTCATCCAGTTCCGTTGAAGAAATTTCCAGGAGACGCAAAAATTCGTCTCTTTCCTGGTCGCTTGCATCTTTTAATAAGGATACCAGGCCAAGGATAGAACAAAGCGGCCGCCTTAGTTCGTGCGAATTTGACCATGCAATTTGCAAAAGTACCTCGTTATAAGTTTTAAGTTTTTGGTAGGCATCTCCCAATTTCCTTTCTTTCTCAATAAGCTCCGTGATATCGGTTGCCATAACCAGTTTACAGGGTTCATTATTAAATAGAACCGGGTATGAAACTATGGATACAAAAAATGTATCTCCGAATGCGTTTAAATGCCCCCATATGCCCGCTATCTTGCGCTTGTCCTGATTTTGAACCAAATAATCATTAAGTATTTCATCCTGGGCAACCGAGTTGATATCGTTAATGGTCATTTTCAGGAATTTTTTCCGGGTATAACCATATTTTTCGACAGCTGCATTATTTACCTTAACGAACCTTAATTTTTCATTATATAACCAAAGTGGATTAGGGTTAGATTCAAATAGCTGCCGGTACTCTTCTTCCGACCTTGTTAACTGATGTTGTTGCTTTTTTATCTTGACGTATAAAACATAGCTGATGATGATCACGAAAACTAAATCATTTAAGCTCCTGTACGAATCCTGTTCGGTTTGGGCCAAGTGCCTGTAAAAAAAAGTTATAATCGGATTACTAAACGCCGCCCAGCAAATACCAATAAGTAAGAATGTTAAGGGAATTTTTACCGATTGAAACATTTTTTAATCAGGGTTATAAATTTATCATGTCCCTTTTACGTAAAAAGTATTCTAAGGGTTAGTCTATCAAACAAGTATGTATTTGCAGAACACTTCGATACAATTCCATCCGGCGTTTAACCTGAATTATTTAAAAAATTGTTAATGAATGTCTTAACACAGCACTTATCGGCGATCCGGTTGTTTCGCAAGCGAGCGGTATTGTGGTTATGCTATATCATAGGAAATAATTCTATAAAGACCACCTGAAACTATCAGTTCAAAAATTTGATTTTAGTGGTATAAAAATGTGTCGGCGAATCATCATTCTTTATCCAAATAACACAGAGGTGGAATAATATACCTTTATTTCCGGTCTTAAGTCCGCAAAATATAACTTTGAAAGTTTTTTATATCTTTAGAATATTCAATTGTAAATGAAACCCTGGCTATATTTTCTCCTTTGCTTGTTTTTGTGTTCATGCGTTTCGGCTGAAGCGCAAACTTCTACAGATAGCCTTCTCAATAAACTAAATAAGGTTTTAGCAGATAAAGATGTTTTTGTAAAACAGAAACAAGTACGAATTGAAAACTTAGATAAGAAATTAAGTAAAGTTAGTGACACAAGGGCCAGATACAACCTATACGAACTACTGTATAATGAATACAAAACCTTTAGCAATGATTCTGCTTACAACTATGCAAAAAAGTTAAAGCAAACGGCACTGCAGCTTAATGATCCTGCTCTTTTGGCTGCTGCGAAGATGAAAGTAGGCTTTACGCTCATTTCATCGGGAATGTTTGAAGAAACATTGGAAACGTTAAACAGCATCGATATTAACTCGCTGCCCGATACTGCCAGATTTGATTATTATTTTTTAAAGGCGCGAAGCTATTTTGACTGGTCGGATTTTGATAGAAACGGAGATTACTCGGCAATATACAATCCCAAGGGTATTAAGTGCGTCGATTCTGCATTGGCGTTGAGCAAGCCGGGCACGTATAACTATCTTGCATCAAAGGGACTAAGGGACTTACGAATAGCCGATTACCCTGAAGGTGTTGAAGATTATACAGCATTACTGAATATCAAAGGACTTACACCCCATCAATTTGCTATTAATGCGAGCTGTCTCAGCTTTATTTATGAAGAGATGGGATATAGGGATAAATCCATCAATTTATTAATTCAAGCGGCAATATCCGACATACAATCGGCAACAAAAGAAACTGTAGCCATATACAAAGTGGCCGATTATCTGTACAAGAAAGGCGATCTGAAAAATGCGTACACCTACATTAACCAGGCTATTGATGAAGCAAATTTTTATGGCGCAAGGCACCGGCAGGTAACTATAAGCAATATACTGCCTATAATTGAGGCCCAGCGGATGAGCGCCGTTGAACAGCAACGGAAATCACTGATTATTTATTCATCAATTATTACGGTGCTGGTAATATTTGTGATTTTGTTTGCAGTGATCATATTTATGCAATTGAAAAAATTACGTATTGCAGATGATATTATTAAAGAGGCCAATGCGTCGTTAAAGGAAAATAATAAAGCCCTCGAGGAGCTTAATAAAAACTTAAGCACCGCCAATAAGATCAAAAACGAATACATTGGTTATTACTTTAACATCAACACCATTTATATTGAGAAGCTGGAAAGTTTTCAGACGTCGCTTGATAAAAAACTAAGCAGCAAACGGTACGAAGATGCACATGCTGCCGTAAAGAACCTCAATCTTGAAAACGAAAGACACCAGCTTTTTCACACTTTTGATAAAGTATTCCTACGTCTTTTTCCCGATTTCATAGAAAAGTTTAACGCCTTATTCCGGGGAGATAATGAAATTTCAATTCCAGAAGGGCAATTACTAAGCACCGAACACCGGATATTCGCGCTCATCAGAATGGGCATTCATGACAACGACCGGATTGCCAAATTACTTGGTTACTCCGTTAACACTATTTACTCCTATAAAAACCGTATCAAAAACAAATCATTCGTCGCCAACGATGAGTTCGATGATAAAATAATGGAGATAGAAGCCGTTTAAGTTGACTTTTCCCAAATTTCAAATCTATATTGAGTTACTCAAGACAAATGTTAACTGTCTTATTTTTAGATAGTTAGCAATATTTATTATTAATAATTTTCTATATTGTGACTTCCCGCTATTGTGTTTTATTAATTGACAACCTTTCTTTGAATTGTGTTTGGCGACTTACCAAATTCATAACAAACCAATATTAACCCAATAAATTAATGAAACAGATTTACTTTTTCAGGTACATTTTTCTGTTGCTTTTTATTTGCTTGTCGGCCTCGGTAATGGCCCAGACGAGCACAGTTACCGGCCGGGTAATTGATGAAAGCAATCTCCCCCTTCCCGGCGCAACCGTTGCTGTCAAGGGCACTACATTAACTGTCGCAGCAGATATCAACGGATATTTTAAATTGGCCAATGCGCCCACAGGAGCACATATTCTTGTGGTAACATTTATCGGCTATCAACCGCTTGAACAGCCAGTGACAATTAATGGTGCAGTAAGTGTAAGCCTGCAACTCAAATCTTCGTCAGTTTTGCTTAACCAGGTTGCGGTTATCGGTTATGGCACAGTTAAAAAGAGTGACGCGACAGGTGCAGTTGCTGTTCTTACCGCTAAAGACCTCAACAAAGGAGCCGTAAACTCGGTTCAGGATGCGATGATCGGTAAGGTTGCTGGGGTTGAAATAACCTCCAACTCCGGCGCGCCCGGTAATACATCAACTATCCGGATCAGGGGGACCACTTCACTCAATGCGAGCAGCGATCCGCTAATTGTTATTGATGGAGTTCCGATTAGTAACGTGCCCGTTGGTGGTACCGCAAATATTTTGACCACTATTAATCCGAACGAAGTAGAAAACATCACCATACTAAAAGACGCTTCCGCGACGGCAATTTTTGGGTCACGCGGATCAAGCGGTGTAATTTTAATCACTACCAAACGCGGACAACCAGGCACGCCTGTTATTAATTATAATGTGACAGGTTCGTTATCGACGCTCCCTAAAGAAGTTCCTGTTTATGATGCGGCACAATTCCGCGCCATCGTGAATGAGACCTATCCGGGAGTAACTGCGGTAACTTCATTACTTGGAAATGCCAATACCGATTGGCAGAAGGAGATATATCAAAATGCTTTTGGTATTGATCAAAACCTGAGTATTTCGGGAGCCACCAAAAATATGCCTTATCGCGTGGCAGTAGGATATAATAACTCTGATGGAATTTTAAAAACTTATAATTTTCAACGCACTACACTTGGTGTTAATTTAGGTAATTATATACAAACGTATCCTATTATCAAACAGAATATTATTTGGTTAAAGTAATACTTTAAGTTATAAGTGTAGATTTGAAACATGTCAAAGAAAAAACCTGCCCGTCTTGTTGAACCATGCGAACTATGCGAAGCTAATGACCGTGCTATAATTTCCACAGAACCGGAAAATGATATTATAACCGTTACTTACAAATGTGAAAACGGGCATGAGGTTTTAAGGGTTGTTAATCTGAAAGAGCGCTAATTAAATACCGTTAATACACTGGTTGTTATTACGGTTTAAATTGCTAGGTTTATTGTAGCCAATTTAAACCGTAACCAACATGCTTCCTTATTTAATCCAAAGCATTCTGCTTATTTCTTATGTTATTGTATTTGTTTATCAGCTTACAACAATTAAGGCTCTCAAAGAAAAATTTACAGCCCTTGAAAAGTTTCAAACGATTTTCGATTTAGAAAAAGTCGAAAAATACGTTAAGGTTATAGAACAAAAGGCTGCAACCGAAATAGAGGTTAATCGCCGGGCTCAATTAAGTAAACACTTGAAAGATGAAGTCGAAAAAGCGGCTAGGAATCAAGGTGAAGAATTGCTTAATCGATATGGAGAAATAGTTAGTGTTGTAGCAAATATAATGCTAGAACAAACTGATCTAAATAACGCTTTGCTTTTTGACGTATTACCATTAAATAAGGAATTTTTAGAACGGGTGATTGATGAAAAACGTAAAAATCTTTAATCTCATTATAGCTTTCTCGGCTGATTACCCCATACTTTAGCAAAACCCCAAATTCTTTATCAAACTCTATAGCCAGTTTTGATTGCTGATTTTTCATAATATTAAGATTATTGGTAATAGAAATGTGTTGGTAAAGTAAAAACTACTCTTTACTTTTAATCAATTTTATTAGCGAACTCGTTTCAGATCACCGAACTGTCGAAAATTCAAATCTGAACACATTAACGAGGAATGTATTCGCACGCCGTTTTGGCGTGGGGTTATTCTTTTCGTTATGTGCGCTCTCGACAGGCGTGGTGATTGAGGGGGCCCCACGCTTTTTTATTTAACCGCCAGACAGGGGCTAATGGCAAAATACCTTAACCAACCATGAAGCCCTTATTATTTATTTTAATCCTGTTGTTGTGTTCTACAGCGTGCAGCACTCCCCAATACGCCATTGGGATGTCTCAAACTGAATTTTTAAAGCATAACCACAATGCGGAACTTGTAGGCGCTTTAAAGGACGTAACTGTCTACCGAATAGAGAAAGTCAAAATGGCTAGCTGGGAGAACCATACCTACTATTATTATTTCAAATCAGGACTACTTGCTAAAATAGATCAAGGAGTGCCTCAACCTG
>DASXMZ010000385.1:0-12889 GCA_036495385.1 Mucilaginibacter sp.
ATGACGATAATGCGCCTTTACCGCTGTTAACTTTTCAACAAAAATTACAGTTATTAACAAAGAAAAAGAAGCAAAAAGAAAGCTTCAACAATAATAATAACAGCTTATTCTTGTTGAAGCTAATCTAAAGGCAATGACAAACTCGTTTTAATTTTTTAAACAATCTCCAATAAACCCTCAATCAACCCAACCTGCCCGCTATTAATTTTAAGTTTCGCCGCCTCAACATCAAACCAGCTGGCTCTGTCAATTTCCGGGAAGGATTGTTTTCTGCCCGATTTCGGTGGCCATTCCATTTCAAACATATTGCTCACAATAACTTCATGGTCAATATCGCCTTCAACCGCCCATGCATAGATCTTTTTCCCGCTTTGAAGGGTAACAGGATTTAAAGAAATAAAATTGCCATCCACAAGCTGACCTGTTTCTTCCAGGAACTCCCTTTTAGCGGCGACGAGCGCATCTTCATCTTCCAGAAATTCACCTTTTGGTATCGACCAGCTGCCCAAGTCCTTATTTTTAAAGAACGGACCACCGGGATGCACGAGGAAAACCTGCAGCAACTCTTCCTTTTTTCTAAATAATAATATTCCCGCGCTTTGTTTGGCCATGTTTAAGATTTAAAATCAAATTAACAGAACACAAATCTATTATTGTTAAATTTGAAATGATATAAATTCAAAAGAACTTCCGCTATGATCGACAATAAATGGACCAGCTTTAAGGTAACCGGCGATTATAATACCGACATACGCAGCCTTTACGAAGCCTGGGCTACACCCGCGGGCCTTCAAAAATGGTTTTTACGGCAAGCTGATTTTTTTACAATTCTTCGCCGTAAACGCGAGCCTGAAGAATTTATTTTGAAGGAGGATACCTATGAGTGGTACTGGCATGGCTACAATGACGACACAGTTGAAAAAGGTGAGATTCTGCAAGCAAATGGCACTGATACCATAAAATTTACCTTTGCGGGAAAAAGCATAGTGACGGTTAACATATACAGCCGTAACGGCGTATCGATAATTGAATTACTGCAGGGAGATATTCCTATAGAAAAAGACCCATCAAAAAACCTTTTTGTGCAATGCCAGTTAGGCTGGACATTTTATTTAACCAATCTCAAATCAGTTATTGAAGGCGGATTGGATTTACGAAATAAAAGTTTAGTAGTAAGTAGTAATTTTAAATAGCCCCCCAACCCCCTAAAGGAGGAGCTTTTTATCAGCGTGGTGCAATATCAATATCACAATCTACAATCTTGTAGCAATTTACTTAGTTTTGCCAATCAAAAATTCCCCCTTTAGGGGGTTAGGGGGCTCCATGTTTACAGGAATAATAGAAACTTTGGGCAAAATAACTGATCTTAAACGTGATCAGGGTAATTTGCATATTACAGTTGAATCGGCAATTGCATCCGAACTTAAAATCGACCAATCGGTTGCGCATAATGGTGTTTGTTTAACCGTTATTGCCCTTGCTGACGGTAAACATACGGTTACCGCTATCGAGGAAACTTTAAATAAAACCAGCCTGGGAAGCCTTAAAACCGGCGACCTTGTTAACCTTGAGCGCTGTATGCAAATGAATGCACGACTGGATGGGCATATCGTACAGGGGCACGTTGATCAAACTGCCGTTTGTACCGGTTTTAATGAACTGGACGGCAGTTGGGAATATACTTTTGAATATGACGCTGCACAAGGCAATGTGACCGTCGAGAAAGGATCTATTTGTGTAAACGGCATCAGCTTAACGGTTGTCAACTCAAAGGCAAATGGTTTTTCTGTGGCCATAATTCCTTATACGTTTGAACATACCAATCTTCAACAGGTAAGAGGGGGCTCCGTTGTTAACCTCGAATTTGATATCATCGGCAAATACGTTGCCCGGTTGATGCAGCGTTAGCGGGATAGCTCGTACGCGCGCCTTTTGGAATAATCTACATACGATTTTTGTTTTTCCGACGGATCGCTTAAGGTATTTTTTGTAATAGCACTTTGCCATCAGGACGACTATTTTCATTTAACTAAATTATTAGTTATAGAACACAAAGCCAGATTCTAAAACAATTTAAGCTGTTTTGCGTTTAACCAGCACAGTTTAACCACATCATTATGGATAAGTTAAAGAAGTTCGGGCTAATGGAAAAAATTGTCCATGAGTTAGAAGATTTAAAGAATAGTCAGCAGGCTATTATTCAAAAGCTGACAAAAATTGAAGTTGACAACATTGAACTGGGCGACAAACGGCTTGAAAAAGATTTGCCAGACATGCATCAGCGCGTTTCGGATAATTTGGATACTATAGCAGCTATACAAGAATATTTTGCTGCACAGACCGAGAGCTTCAGTGACAAAAATAATATTGTTGCTTTAAAGGAGCAGGAGGCGATGAATAAATTATAACGCATAATTCAGACTTACGAAGTTTTCGAAACTTCGTAAGTCTTTTTTTAATGTCCTTCTTACTTTTTGTCGGCCGTTTGCGTCGGCGCAGCAGGAGCAGCGGGACCCGCCGTAGTTGATGATGGCATTGGCCTGTAGATTGCGCATGTTGCAAAATCTACTATAGCACCTGGCCAAAATAATACAATATCGGCAATAAATGCAACGACGCGCAATGGGCGCTGTTGTTGTCCGGGTAGCGGTTTTGTGCGCTGATAGGTGTTAACACGACCGCCAAACACAGTTGCACAGCTCTGTAACATACATAAAACAAGAAAAGCAGGGATAATTCTAAAATAGAGTTTCTTCATGTGATTAAGTTTATTTGCCCGCTAATATAAAAACAAGAAGATATTTGTCAAGCATGTTTGAACATACTTTTTGTAATTCTTCCGTTTTATAAACCTTCCAACTACTGATATTGAATATAAATCGGCGTCGGCTTCAATCCCAGAACCTCTTTTTTGGTTAACAAACGGTTTGGCGCCTTTTGAACATCATTTTTATAAAACAATTTAAAGCCGGTAAACTGAACAGGCTCTTTGGCTATAAAATAGTGGTAGCTACCCTTTTTCAAATCAGGATCACCCCAGCCATCCATATCCATCACAAATTGAACTTCGCGATGTAACTTAATATTCTGATAATTGGTTACCATTTTTTGGGTAAAGCGGTGCAGCACAAATATCTTGGGAGGGAGGTTGTATTTTTTAACCAATGAAGCCAGGTATCCGGTAACGTAATTAACGTCTTCAGCATCAAAAGTGCCAATTCGTTTGCCGGGAATGCTGCCCTCTTTCATGGAAAATTCAGGGTCGATACCCAGGTGTACATCAGGCATTTTTAAATATTTTTCAAGCATAGGAATCTCTTTTTCTACCGTGCTGAAACCAACCTGCACATCTAAAAAAAGCAATCCATTAACTGATCGAGCCATGCGCAGCGCACTGTCTATTTGTTTAAAAGGCATCCGCAGGTTATGCAACCCGTCTTTGCCGGCATATGCTTGCGCTGTAACACAAATATAATGCAGGGCGGGTTTTACCGGGGTTGAGGTATCCGCTTTCTCCCAGGCCTTTACTTCGTCTTTTAGTTTCGCCAGCATTATTTTAGGCGGATATTGGCCCAGTACCCCCATGTTTTTTGAATACATATTACCGTAATAAGCTACTACCCGGTAAAAAGGTAAAATTGCACCGGGCAGAGGGCGCGGCGCATTCTTTACCGGCCATTTTTTTGTTTTATCGCCATTGGCTAACTTCCGCACCAGCGAATCATACCTCGCTGTATCCAGGGGTTTTAGTGTTGTATCATTAAATTTTAAATGATTAATATTTTTTGCAGAGGCTGTTACGAAGCTTAATAACAAAACGGAAAGTGCCAGGAGGCTGGCGTATTTGATGTTTCTCAAAATGAATGGTTTATAATGTTCTTAGATTTTATTAAAGTGTTCTTGTTATCGCAAAGGTATAAAAAAGACTTTTCGCCTTTAACCTTTTGCTCTTCTATCTTGTTTTCTCTCTACTATTTCGCACGCTATAAATTATTTCGTACATTTACTTTTGCAGAATAAAAATTTATTTGGCATGATTCGTACAATAGTGACTCCTGATAAAGAAACCATTTCATTAGATATTCCCCGGGAGTATGTCGGTAGGGAAATTGAAGTAATCGCTTTTGCCAAAGAAGAAGGATTTAGTGAGGAACAGCCTCTAAAAAAAAAGACTTCATTTACAGTACTCCACGTAGATACTACAGACTACAAATTTAACAGGGACGAAGCCAATGAACGGTAAGGTGTTTTTAGATACCAATATACTGGTATATGCTCACACTGATTTTGATACTGTTAAACAATTGGTCGCCCAACAAATTATAACCGACAATAACTCATTCGTTAGTACGCAGGTTTTGCAGGAATTGACAAATACCTTAAACCGTAAATTTAAGGTTACCTGGAACAGCGTTGAAGCAGTTTTGCGCGATGTTACTGTAAACAACAGTTTGCATGTTAATACAAGCGGTACTATATTTTCAGCGCTTAATGTAGCTAACCGCTATAATTATTCTTTTTATGATTGTATGATTATTTCTGCTGCATTGGAAAGTAATTGTTCCGTGTTATATTCTGAAGATCTACAAGACGGTCATATTATAAATAAGATTCTTACCATAAAAAATCCATTTAAATAAGAATACTCCCCACTCCCAATTCTTAATCATTACTCAATGCTTTTCCCTTTCATCGCAACGCTAATCGCCTGGTCCATCAAACGTTCGGCAAAAGGCCGGGTAAATTCGTTTAACTCATCGATAGCTTTATGGATTAAATCTTTGTTACCACTGGTCAGGGCATTTTTTAACGTTTGTATGTATTGGTTGGTTTCACTGATTTCAGCTATGGATATGTAATCGCTGTTCTTTTGTATAAACCGTTCCACGGTATAAACCATTTGCTCGCCTTCGGTACGGGCCTCGATCAGCATACGCTGATTAACGTCGTCTTTTGCATGGGTTATACTGTCCATCAGCATTTGTTCAACCTGGTCGTCGGTGATGCCATAGGTTGGTTTTACTTCCACCTCCTGTTTTACACCCGAGCGAAGTTCGACAGCCTGTATCTTTAAAATGCCATCCGCGTTAAGCAAAAAGTTAATATCCACTTTGGGAAATCCTGCCGGCATAGATGGTATGCCTTTCAAATCAAATTCCGCAAGTTTTCGGTTTTCTTTTATCAAATCCCTTTCGCCCTGGTAAACGGCAATTTTCATGTTTACCTGTCCGTCAATAGAGGTAGTATATTGCCTTCCCGCTTTGGTTGGGACTTTTGAATTACGCGGGATAATTACATCCATCAATCCTCCCATTGTTTCAATCCCTAATGACAGCGGAGTAACATCCAGCAACAAAATGTCCTTACGATTGCCCGCCAAAATATCAGCCTGTATGGCCGCTCCAAGCGCAACTACTTCGTCAGGATTCAACTGGTCATGCACAGGTTTGCCAAAAAATTCCGCAACCATCCTTTTAACCAAAGCGGTGCGGGTTGAACCACCAACCATGATCACCTCATCTATTTTGCTGATATCCAATTTTGCATCTTTCAAAGCATTCTGACAGCAGGCAATTGTTTCCTGCACTTTAGGCAAAATCAGTTGTTCAAAAGTCGTACGGTCAATGGCGCACCATATATCGCCGATTTTATCGTTAACCAAACTCTGGTGAGCAAACGCCTTTTTAGCTTCTTCAGCTTTCAGGCGCAGCTGCTGGGCAAGTTTATTGTCTTTAAGCAGTTCGGCTTTGTTCAACTGATTTTTTTCAATCCAGTAATCAACAATAGCGCTGTCAAAATCGTCACCACCTAAAAATGTATTGCCATTGGTTGCTAACACTTCAAAAATGCCGTTTTGTATTTGCAGGATCGAGACATCAAACGTTCCCCCCCCAAGATCATAAACAGCAATAGTTTTTGTCTCTTCGGGGTTCAGGCCAATTCCATAGGCCAGGCTTGCTGCTGTCGGCTCGTTTACTATACGCAAAACATCAAGGCCGGCCAACTTGCCGGCGTCCCGCGTTGCCTGCCGTTGCGAATCGTTAAAATAAGCCGGCACTGTGATAACCGCTCTGTTAACAGGAGTCTTTAAAGCGTGTTCAGCACGGGTCTTTAATTCCTTAAGAATTAGCCCTGACAATTCAATCGGCGTATAAAACTTGTCACCAACTTTAATTTTTACAAGGCTCTCTGAGTCATCATCTATAACCTTGTAGGAGAAAAAATCCTTATAATTCTCTATGTCTTTATAGGAACGCCCGAGCAGTCGTTTTACAGAGAAAACCGTGTTTTGCGGGTCGGTAATTAAATAGTCCTTTGCTTCATTACCTACAGTAATATCACCCGAATTGCCAAAATGAACCACCGAAGGCACAAGGACACCTTTGCCGGTATCATTAATAACCTGCGGGTCTTTATCAGGATCGATAAAAGCTACCAGGGAATTCGTAGTGCCCAAATCGATACCAACTATTAATTCTTCTTTTTGTATAGAACCTGTTGCCAGGTTAATAGAAACTTTAGCCATGATATATATAACAACCGGCAAATGTAACAAGTTTTAAAAGATAGAGTGTCACAGGATTGTTAAGCCCCCTCTAAATCTCCCCCGGAAGGGGAGACTTTAATATTTTTTTTAAAAAAGACGTTTTTCATTTCAACGAAAATCAAAAGTCCTCCCAACCGGGGAGGATTTAAACGAGATTAAATCAATGTACACCTTAATCCCATAAATTGTTAAATTCTATAAATTCAAGTTCAGACAATGATAATTTGTACTTACTTTCACGCTTAATGATAAAAGTTGTCAAACTCTCTTTACTACTGCTACTGTTTACTGCAACTGCTACTATTACGACACACGCCCAGGAGTTTGGAGGTAACCCGCCTTCAATTAAGTGGCTGCAGATCAATACACCAGCTGCTAAGGTGATATTTCCTATAGGATTGGATTCCGCCGGACTGCGGGTGGCAAATATCGTTCAGCAAATGAATAAGGCTATACAGCCTACCATTGGTTTTAAACAAAAGCAAATCAGCATTTTATTACAAAATCAAACTACCATAGCTAATGCCTACGTAGGGCTGGCCCCTTTCAGGAGTGAATTTTACTTAACGCCAGAGCAAAATAGTTTTGATATTGGCAGCCTCCCCTGGCCGGAGCAGCTGGCTATACACGAGTTCAGGCACGTGCAGCAATACAATAATTTTAATGTGGGATTTTCACATATTCTTAAAATGATTTTTGGTGAAGGCGGGCAGGCGCTGGCGAATGATGTGGCCATACCAAATTGGTTTTTTGAGGGCGACGCTGTTTTCAATGAAACCCATGTAAGTGAACAGGGCAGGGGCAGGCTCCCTTTTTTCCTAAACGGTTACCGTGCCTTGTGGGCAGCCGACAAGGATTACAGTTATATGAAATTGCGGAATGGCTCGTACCGCGACTACATACCCGATTGGTATCCATTGGGTTATATGATGGTATCGTATGGTCGTGAAAAATATGGTGATGATTTCTGGAAAAAGGTAACGCACGACGCAGCGGCCTACAAAGGAGTATTTTATCCTCTGCAAAAGGCCATTCAAAGATACAGCGGTGAGAATTTCACCCAATTCAGTAATGACGGATTTAACCATTACAAACAAATTTTTTCCGCCGGTCAATCGGTAAGTCAATCATTCGGTAATTCGTCAATAAGTAAGCACCAGCATTTCATTGCGGACCGGGAATATCCTGCTTATGTAAATGACAGCACGATGATTTATATGAAAAGTACTTATGATCATTTGCCGGTGTTTGTAATAAAAACGGGTGAACATGAAAGAAATATCAGGGTAAGAGATTTATCATTAGACACTTACTTTGCCTATTATAATGGAAAAATCGTTTACGCGTCCCATCGTCCGGATCTGCGCTGGAACTACCGCGATTACAGCGAACTCGTTATACTTGACGTTAAAACAGGAAGAGAGCATCGCATCACCAAAAACACTAAATATTTTTCACCTGATTTTAGTCCCGACGGGAAAACTGTTGTAGCTGTTGAAGAAGGAGTTAATGGTAAATGCAATATCCATTTATTAAAGGCTGCCGATGGAAAACCGATTTCAGTAATTCCAAATAAAAAGAACTTGTTTTACACTTATCCTAAATTTTACGGCAGCGAACAACTGATTTCGGCTGTAAGAAATGAGCGTGGGAAAATGTCTTTGGCTTTAATCGATATAAAAACAGGCAATACCAAATATTTGCTGCCGTTTTCGTTTCAGCCAGTTGTTTTCCCACTCGTGAAAAATGATACAGTCTATTTTTCAGCAACCTCGGGGATTAATGACCGCTTATTTGCTTTAAGCATTCATTCACTTAAACTTTATGAATTAACAGCATATAACCTTAACAAGTCTGTTGGAAATTATGAGCCCGCAATTTCAGATAAGAAATTTGCGTGGGTGGGTTTCACGGCCTTTGGCTACCAGTTGAATGAAGTCACCAAAAAAGATATGCAATGGACGTTGATGAGTGACAATCAGTTGCCCGGTGATCTTCCCGATTTTGGGATAGTTTCGTTGAAAAGGGATTCCTCAACTGATTTACTATCGAGGGTGAGTAACGACTCTCTTACAATTACCAAATACCATAAATCCCACCATTTGCTAAATTTTCATAGCCTGATACCCAATTTTAACGATCCGAATTATACATTAAGCCTTGCCGGAGAAAATGTTTTAAACACGCTGCAGTCCAATCTTTCTTTTACCTATAACAGCGATGAGGGATATAAGCAATTTGGTTTTGATGCCATCTACGGCGCGTTGTTTCCCTATATTTCAGGCGGCGCTGATTATACACTAGACCGCCGTGCCTTGTACAAGGGCAATAACGTTTATTGGAACGAAACTAGTCTTCACGGCGGCCTGCAGCTTCCGTTAAATTTTACCCGGGGAAAACATTCAACCTTTTTGCAAATAGGAAGTGATCTGTATTATAGCCAAACCGCATTTCAACCTGCGTACAAAGATGTGTTTCAAAATACATCGTACACTTACAGCAATAACTATATCAGTTTTAGTAACGCCATACAGCAAGCCAAACAAAATATCTTTCCGCGGCTGGCGCAAACTATATCTTTAAACTACAAAACGGCTATATCGGGGATTGATGCCAACCAGTTTTTGGCATCGGGATATTTTTATTTCCCAGGCATTACCATCAATCAAAACCTTGTTTTCAATTTAGCGCACCAGCAAAAAAATAAGAATGAGGTAATTAATTTCTCCAATGATTTTCCTTTTTCGAGAGGATACGTTGCGGAAAACCTCGATAATATGAACAAAGCGGGCATCAATTACCACTTCCCAATTGCCTATCCCGACGCAGTTTTAGCCAATACAATTTACTTTTTACGAATCAGGGGGAACGCTTTTTACGATTTTACAAATGTGAAAGACTATTATAGCGACGGTAGTCCGTTTAAGGGTACTTTCCGTTCAACCGGAGCTGAGTTGTATTTTGATACCAAGATATTCAACCAGGGGTCAGTTTCCTTTGGTTTCAGGTATAGTTATTTAATTGACAGGGATGTTTTTGGTGGAACCGGACGAAACAGGTTTGAGATTATAGTGCCGGTAACCGCATTTTAGCCAGGGAATTAATTTAAGAAACAGTTAAACCATTTCAACCCCTGAGCGGTATTGATTGGTGTTTTATAATGTTGGCACTTGATCTGAATTTCTTGCTGTTACCGTCCACCACACCTTTTCCTGCTGATCGTTTTTAGGAACAATCGCTGCAGTTAACTCTGCAGAACTTATAACCGAATTGATGGTCGTTAATTGAAGCGAAAACTTTTCAATGCCGTTTTTCGTTTTTCTTTCCGTTTCAAAATGCCGTTCTGAATATTTTGTCAATACAAGTTTAGGTTCATTAGCGATCTCGACGGATAAGGTGTCGCCGGAAATATTTAGGTCCATTTTTTCACCCAGTATTTTGACAGAGGTTTTGTTGAAATAATTGGTTTCGGCAGCATCAACTTCCGTGATAATCAATTTTTGAGCGGAGGCCGCTAATGTACTTATCAGCAAAACAAGAAATGTTTGAATGAATTTTTTCACCTGCATTTGTTTTTGTTAGATAACTATTTAAAACATTGAATTTAAACAATGGTGTGCAATTATTGATCCATTACATAATAGATTGAAAGTAAATCTTTTTGCGCAATAATTTCGTTAAATTCCCCCAATGAAGCAACTTGATGTTTAGGTTAATCTAATTATAAATCCACTTTCTTTTATTAATTACCGGGATTTCGAAAAATTTACTAAATAGTCATTGGAACAATACGTTGAAACGAGAAGTTGTGGGGAATCTAGGTTTGGCTATGTGGCATAAATTCTACAAAAATCTAAAAACAAAAAATAAGGAATAATCCTGAATAATTTGAGCCTGATTTTTTTTTTAACTCGGTTTAATGTTACAAAACATCAAAAATGCAAGGTGTTTGACTATGGAAAATTCAATATAACGGCACCAAATAAAAATTTTCTGTGTTATTTTTTGAGTTTTGGCAGATAAGGGATTAAAAATTGTTAACATCAGGAAGTGTTTAATATTTTAGAAGAATAAAGAAAAGTACTAATCGTTAACTTTTCTTTACTAATTTAAAATCGTCAATGAATACTTTAAATTTATAATATATTTGCAAAAAAACCTTACAGTATGATGAAAAACAATTATTTATACTTCTTTTTGATTATAGCCTTCGTTTTCTCTTCGTGCGCTTACACAAATTCTCCCTATTTTCAAGGACTTACCCGTAACCCTGACCTTAGCCACAAAATAACCAACTATTCGCCATTAGTTATACAAAATGGAGATATGTTAGCGATACATGTGAAGAGTCTGAGCCCAGAGGGCGATGCAATATTTAATTCGGAAATTAGTTATCCCACTTCATCAGCCGGTGTACAGGGCGGCGACCAATCCAGTTCAGGGGGCGGTTCAGGACAGCAATCGGGACATAAAGTCGACTCAAAAGGTGAAATAGCACTTCCTTTAATACATAACATTAAAATGAGCGGGTTAACACTTGCTGAAGCTCAAACAACACTTCAGCAAGCAATGACGCCTTACTTAAAAGAACCGATAGTAGCAGTTAGTTTAGCTAATTTCAAAATTTCGGTCTTAGGAGACGTTGGCCACGTTGGAGTCTTTACCATAGACGCCGACCATATATCCATCCCGGAAGCGCTAACAATGGCCGGCGATTTAACAATTAGCGGAAAACGTGAAAATATCTTACTGATAAGAGAAATTAACGGTGAAAGAAAGTATGTTAATATAGATATTTCTTCCAGCAAAATATTTGATTCACCTTATTATTACCTTAAAAATAATGATGTATTATATGTTGAAGTTGGCAAAGCTAAATTTGCTTCCCTGAACCAGAATAGCAAAATCCTCCCTTATACACTTTCTATCCTTTCGTTTCTTTTAGTTCTAGCCGAATTTAACAGAAGCTACAGAATTTTCTAATAGATATACATTCAAGCATATACCGATGAGTAATAAGAATATAGATATTTTTGGTTCGCCTTCAGCGGCTGGAGGTTCATTTAACGTGAGGCAATTTTTAAATAAAATGCTGTTTCACTGGCCTTTGTTTGCGATATTTTTCGTCACTTTTTTTGTCTTAGCCTTTTTTTATATAAAATTTACCAAACCGTCTTATGATGTACATGCAACCATTTTAATTAAAGACCAAACGTATCGCCGCCGATTGCCTGCCCTTGACGAGCTGGATTTAGTAGAGGCTCCCAAAGACCCGCAAGCTGAAATCGGGGTAATGAGTTCGATCTCAACCGTTGGACAAATAGTGGTTGATTTGCAGTTATGGATTACCTATGATCAGAAAAATAAATATCATTCATACAGGGATATTTATGCATCGACCCCCGTTCAATTTAAATTGCTTCAGACAGGAAGAAATTTTACTCCTGACGAAGGAGATCAATTGTATATTACTATTCAAAGCCAGGACTACTTCCTTTTGAAGCAATCTGGTAAAAAATTCAAAAGACTTGCGTTTAAGGATAACTTTATAAATAGTTTTGGCAAATGGAGACTGGATGTGACCGATAATTTGAAGAAATATATCGGAAAAACCATTAGGATAACGCTCAATAATCCAAAAGAAACAGTCGCCAATTACCAGGGCGCCATTTTCGAATCTGTAGGCGCTAAGACGGCAAACGTGGTAGATATTGACATCCAGGATGAAGTACCTATGAGAGGCCGTGCCATATTGAACGATCTTTTACGGGTATATATGGACGCTTCGGTAGAAGCAAAAAGAGAATCAGGGCAAAATACGCTTAAATTTGTCGACCAAAGGCTGGCATCAATTACCCGTGAATTAAACAATGTCGAAAGCAAGTTCCAGGGATATAAAAGTAGTAACGCCATTGTCGAAACCCAAAGTCAGGGCGATAGGTATCTTAGCAACGCCCAAAGCACAGATGCCAGAATTAATGATATTAACATAAAATTAAGTGTGCTTGACGAGATTGAGCTATATATTAATTCAGCCAAGGGAGCGGATAACCCTCCGGCAACGGTTGGAATGGACGACCCAGGACTGCAGGGGTTAATTACGCAGCTAACTAATTTACAATTGCAAAAGGCAAGGCTACTAGCGACACTGCCGGAAAGTAATCCATTATTTAATCCTATAAATCAACAAATAAACGTTACCAGAAACGCGCTGCGTGAAAATATAACCGGCATCAGATCTTCGTTAGTAGCTACCAAACAGCAATTGCAAAGTTTGGGATCGGGTTATGAATCATCCATACGCAGCCTGCCCGGACAAGAAAGAGACCTTAGCGATATAAG
>DASXMZ010000386.1:0-2884 GCA_036495385.1 Mucilaginibacter sp.
GCCGTTGCGAAACCTGCCAGGGTGCAGGCTTAAAAGTTATTGAAATGAACTTCTTGCCTGATGTGCAGGTACTTTGTGAAGAATGCGGCGGACGACGTTATAACCGGGAGACATTGGAAGTACGTTATCGCGGCAAATCGATCAGCGATGTGTTGGATATGAGTATTGAGGATGCAACACCGTTTTTTGAACATATTCCTGCTATCTATCGAAAGGTTAAAACCCTGTTCGATGTTGGTTTGGGCTATATAACCCTGGGACAATCATCAACCACGTTATCTGGAGGTGAAGCCCAACGAGTTAAGCTGGCTACTGAGCTTTCAAAAAAGGATACCGGAAACACTTTTTATATACTCGACGAGCCAACCACAGGCCTGCATTTCGAAGATATTAATGTTTTGCTTGGCGTTTTAAATCAATTGGTAGATAAAGGAAACACCGTTTTAGTCATAGAACACAACCTGGATGTAATAAAGGTGGTGGATCATGTCGTCGATCTCGGACCAGAAGGTGGAAGCGGAGGTGGAAAGATCATATTTTCGGGTACACCTGAAGGTTTGTGCAAAGTGAAAGAAAGTTTTACCGGGCAGTTTTTGAAAAAGGAAATGGGAGTGAAGTAAACGATATGTACAGAAAGTTGTACAATTAATTATTAATAGCTACTTTTATTTAAAAATTCACAGCCATGCAAATTACAACATATACAGATTTCCGGCAGCGATTAAAATCATACCTGGATAAAGTAAGAAATAATCACACGCCGCTTGTTGTCACTAGCGCCAATGCAGAGGACGTCGTGGTGTTATCAAAGTCTGATTATGAAAGCATGGAAGAGACTTTTTATTTACTTAAAAGCCCTGCTAACGCCTCAAGATTGTTAAAAAGTATTGAGGATTACGAAAACGGACTGGGACGAGAAAGAAATCTTATCGAAGAATGAAGATTGTTTTTCTCGACCAGGGATGGGAGGATTATCTCTATTGGCAAAATACAGACAAAGCCATCAAGAAAAAAGTTAATTCATTGATAAAAGAAATTGAACGGTTACCATTTGAAGGTAGCGGAAAGCCCGAACCACTGAAACATAACCTGGCTGGATGGTGGTCGAGAAGAATTAACCTTGAACATCGATTGGTATATAAAATTGACAATGACGCGATTGTCATTCTCCAATGCAGATATCATTATTGATTTTATTGAAATTTGTAAATAGCGACGACTTCAGGTTTAATATAACTTTGACGATTCATTTCCTTATATTTGAGATATGAACATTCAGGAATTAACATCCGATTCTTTAAATGAACAACAGCTAATGATGTTAAGGCTGTTAAAAAATCCCATGCCTGAAGATGATTTCATTCAGATCAGGCGACTTGCGGTAAAATTACTCTCAAAGCAAATAGGCGAAACTATTGAAGATTGGGAGACTAAAAATAATATTACTGCAGATGATTATGAGCGGTTGAGCAAAATGCATTTTCGCAGCCACACAAAATCTTAATGAAAGTTGTCTTAGATTCCAACGTGTTGTTAATTGCTCTTGGAAGAAAAAGTGACTACAAACAAATTTGGGAAGCTTTTACAGATGGTAAATATCAGTTAATAATTTCGGATGAGATTGTTTACGAATATCAGGAAATTTTGCAGCAACATTCAGCTCCGGGAATTGCGGACGCAATAATGGAAGTGTTTATCGAATCACCCGATATTGTATATCAGCAGCTTTATTATAAATGGGATGTAATTAAAAAAGATCCGGATGATAATAAGTTTTTCGATATCGCGGTTGCAGCAAACGCGGATTATTTGGTAACTAACGATCATCACTTTAATCAAGCGAAACAGTCTATTTTTCCTTCTGTTAGAATAATTTCAGCCTCAGATTTTCTGAAAATTGTAAATTCTTTAATTTAGCTTGGTTTGATTCGAGTCCATGTACAACCAGCTAAAAAAATACCTCAACCTTAATATCCCCGTTAATAACGAAACCCTCGACGCAATAGTTAAAAACTTCAATCCTTTATCTGTTAAAAAGAACACTGTTGTACTTTCTCATGGCGAAACCTGTAATAAATTATACTTTGTAAATAAAGGCGGTATCCGTACTTATTATATAACTGAACAAGGTCAGGAAAGGACACGTTTAATCGCGTTAGAAGGCATGATAGCTACTTCATTAGGCAGTTTTATTTCGCAGCAGCCATCTTTTGAATTTGTTGACGCACTTGAAAATTCTGAATTGCTTTATATAAGTCGCGACAAATTTTATAAACTGGCAGACGAATACCCGGAATGGGAAGGATTTTATATTAAATTATTGGAGTTTGCCTATCTGTTTCAGAATAAAAAGATTGAAGAGCTGGTTACCCTTTCGGCCGGGGAGCGATATGCCATTTTGATAAAAGAACATCCCGCTTATATTCAGCGATTATCCAATAAAGTCCTGGCATCGTATCTTGATATTACACAGGAAACCCTTAGCCGGTTAAAATCCAAATAATATTTTTTGACATAGGTCAATGTTTTCTTCGCCCGGGTGACTTAGTTTTACCACTGACAACTAAAACAATGTAACCAAATGCAATTTGATCCGGAGAATAAAGTAGTGAAGCTTTGTACACAGGGAATGCAGGTTGAGGCCGAAGGCAAGACCGGGGAAGCGCATACCCTTTTTCAACAGGCATGGGATATTGCCGAAAATGACTTTGAAGCTTTTACAGCCGCCCATTATCTTGCCCGAAACCAGAAAGACCCTCACGATGTTTTGAAGTGGAACCTGGAAGCCTTAAATCGTGCGAATGCTATCACTGATGATGAAATGAGGGCACACTACCCATCGCTTTATTTAAACGTGGGTAAATCGTATGAAACTTTAGGTAAT
>DASXMZ010000387.1:0-5051 GCA_036495385.1 Mucilaginibacter sp.
GTAAAAAAGCGTAACGTTTAAGTAATCCTTGAAAATCTTCCATTGAAATAATATTGTCAATATTCAATTATAGTTTATTATTAGGTAGCGGTCATCTTCGTCGTTAATTTTAGGCAAAGAAAACTTAACAAGTCTAAAAACTTTTTAGCAAAACACTTTATTGCCGGTTTAACTGGTTAACAGGGCATGCGCTTCAAAACAAAAGAAGCAAAAAAGAAATTTATAGCAATCGATTACAAATATATATTTGTTTTTTTACGATAGTAAGCAAAAAAAGCACTCAAACAACAATTTTACAAAATTAACAGGGCATCACTATCCACCTTTTTGTTGATAAAGTGGCAAAAAGTTCATATTTGGGAATAAAACTATCGGTTTCCAGATAAAAATCTTCAGTCAAAAAATTTTAATATTTATATTTTCTTTAAGTATTTGTTATTAATTTATCAATTTTAATCAACCAAAATATAAGGATTTACAATTAACACTGTTGTTTTCGACACTTTTTTTTGAATTTTTGCAGTGTTAATTATTTTTTTATTGCAATCGATTGCAATTTTAAAAATTCTTTTTACTTTTATTCCAAGTTAATACCAATTTATAATAACTATTTCCTAACCAAAAAATTCATGAACTAACGCACAACAGCGCACATTCTATTATTAATACTTATACACTATTAATAATAAGCGCTTTATGTAATTGAACTAATTATCAAACAAGCAATTAAACCTTTTATTCAATTAAATTATGGGAGAAAACCAACTAAAAAAAAGCTAAAACTAACAACAGCAATTATTGGACATCCAGTTATTGGGTTAAATCCAACTACCAATAGCAATAACACTTAATAGCAAGTCATTCTGCTTAAAGTGTGATAGACTTTATTCATTATCATTAAAATTTTATTTCAACTTAATTATGGAAAAACTTAAACTCATTAAATGCTTGAAAACAATGCTTATACTAATAGGCATGAGTTTGTTTTCGGGGCAGCTTTTTGCCCAATCAACTATTACCGGTAAGGTGGTTGATGACGGCGGGCAGCCGCTTATCGGCGCAACAGTTCAGTTAAAAGGGGCTCAAGGTGCCACCACGACTGATGTTAACGGCAAATTTTCGCTGCCATTGCCGGCAAATATTACTACCATAACAGTAACATATCTTGGTTTTTTTACTCAGAATGTTGACGTTAAGCAAACAACAAGGAATTTAACAGTTACCCTTGTAGCAAATCCGGCCAACCTTAACGAAGTAGTTGTAGTTGGTTACGGCGCGCAAAAAAAGCGTGATGTTACCGGAGCAATTACCAAAGTAAGCGCAGCAACCTTACAGGAAGCACCTACATCAAACATGGTAACTGAATTACAGGGCAGGGTTGCCGGTCTTGATATTGTTAACAATAGCTCGACACCGGGTGCCAGCGGCGCTGAGCAAATACGGCTAAGAGGCAATCGTACTTTCACTCAAAATGGTACCGCCAGTTCCACCGTTAATGCACTTGATCAGCCTTTTATTGTTGTAGACGGTATACCATTCGGCGGTAGTTTCAATGACCTTGATGCAAATAACATTGCCAGCGTTGAAATTTTAAAAGACGCTTCTGCAACTGCTATTTATGGTTCGCGTGGGTCAGGTGGTGTAATACTGGTCACCACAAAAAAAGGCAAACCCGGCAAAGTGATTACCAGCTTTAATTCATACTATGGCATTTCAAACATTCTGTCTGAATTAAAGGTATATAATGGCACTCAATATGCTCAACTTAAAGCAGATGCTGCTGCCCTTAATACTCAAAACCCCGGACAAGCCGTTTACCCATTAACTGCCGCAGAACAAGCCGGCCTTGCAGCCGGCACTAATACCGATTGGCAAAAACTAATATACCAGCAAGGTGCAACTACCGATCAAAGTATCAGTATCTCAGGCGGTACTGACGCAACCCAATACAATGTGGGAGCCGGTTTCTATGATGAAAAAGGTATTATCCCAAATCAAAACTACAGGAGGTACTCTTTACACAGCACGATCGATTCAAAAATAGCTGATTTTATAAGCGTAGGATTTAACAATTTAACCACGCTTCAATACACTAACAACCCCGGCGGCTCAGGTGTTACGGCTGGTCTTCTTAAATTCAGCCCATTGGTTTCGCCATATAACCCGGACGGGTCGGTTAATCTGAATCCGTTAGTAGGTTCAATTGATGCGGCCAACATTAACCCATTGACCCTTAAGACCGACGCCGGCGCCTTATTAAGCGAAGACAGAAGGCTCAGAACATTTAACAGTATTTATGCTGAGGCGTCATTTTTGAAATATTTCAAATACAGGTTTAACCTTGGATTAGATTTTACGCAGGAAAATTATAACAATTATACCGGCGCTAATACTTATGTTAACTCGAGCATAACCACGCAGGCAAATACTACAGCCCAGCTTTCTAATTCCGAAGCTTATACCTACACGCTGGAAAACGTGTTAACTTACGATCAGACATTTGCTCAAAAACATCACGTAAGCTTTACCGGTTTGTTTAGTGAGCAAAAAGACCATTTCCAAAGCAGCGGCTTTAACGCATTAGGAATTCCTGCCGATTATATTCAAAATACAAATTTTGCCCTTGCAAACAGCATAACCCCTCAAAACGGCGTTTTTTATGAAAGAGGATTATTGTCATTCATGGCACGTGCTAATTATTCTTATGATAACCGCTATGTGTTGACAGCTACCGTTCGTAAGGACGGTTCTTCTGTTCTGGCACCCGGTCACCAATACTTTACGTATCCGGCTCTCGGGGCTGCCTGGAATATCACTAACGAACAGTTTATGAAAGGAGTTAACACGCTCGATAATCTTAAATTAAGAGTAGGTTGGGGTAAAACAGGTAACCAGGGTTCAAACCCTTATCAAACATTAGGGTTACTTGGCAATACAACAAACGTAAATGGTACGATTGTACCAAACGCCTACAACTTTGGCCAGGGAACTACAGGGCAGCAAAACGCATACATCGTAAATCAGCTGGCAAATCCAACATTACAATGGCAGTCAACCGCTGAATGGAATATCGGTGTAGATTTCGGCTTATTCAGGGACCGCCTAACCGGTACGGTTGATGTTTATAAGGAAAACACCAAGAATATCCTTGTAAATAACGTGATACCTCCAAGCTTGGGTTCGCCAACTCAAATATCTAACTTAGGACAATCAAGAGACGAGGGCCTTGAAATCAGCTTGAGTTCGGTTAATATACAAACTGCCAGCGGTTTCAGGTGGTCGACTGATTTTGTATGGGCCGCAAACAGGGAGGCTATCACTGCCCTGCCCTACGGCGCTCAGAGCAACCTTGCAAACCTTTGGTTCGTAGGACAGCCATTTTCAGTAATTTATGATTACAAAAAATTAGGTATCTGGCAAACCGGCGACCCCGGCCTTGCAGCACAAACTTCACCTACAGAAGTAGCCGGCCAAATAAAGGTTCAGGATTTGAACGGCGACGGAAAAATTAATGCAAGCGATAAACAGATTCTTGGTAACTTTCAGCCGCAATGGACAGCCGGTTTAACCAACCGGTTTGCGTATAAAGGTTTCGATTTTTCGTTCATATTAAATGCCAGGATGGGAATGAAAGTACTGGCTCCTTATCTTTCAACTGACGCAGCTTCAAATGGTTTCGGATTCTTCCTGCAGGGCAGAACCAACCAGGTAAGAGTTGACTACTGGACACCTACCAATCCGACCAATGCGTTCCCACGTCCGGACGCAAGCGTGTCGGGGCCTGTTTTTGGTTCCACCCTTCAATATGTTGACGGTTCATTTATAAAATGCAGAAGTATAAACCTGGGTTACAATATACCTTCAAAAGTGCTTGCCCATGCAGGTATCAGCTCACTAAGAGTATTTGTAAGCGCACTAAACCCGTTCATCCTGTATTCTCCGTTTGTTAAGGCAGGTTATGGGCCAGATCCGGAAGGAAACGGTTATGGTGGCCAGGGTGTAACGGTTACTCCTACCAATGGCAGCGCTACAGCGCCTTCTGTAACTAGTCAGCAAATTGTTGTCAACGCAAATAATCCGTCGACCCGTCAGTTTAATCTTGGTATAAATTTAAAATTCTAACTATTTAAAAAAATAATTATGAAACTATATAGTAAAATATCACTAATTATTGCAGCAACCTCGATGCTGATTTTAGGTGGTTGTAAAAAAGTATTGGAGGAACATCCCCAATCGAGCCTTGTTCCCGCGTTTTTAGGTACCCCATCCGGCTTGCTGGGTGGTCTTGCCGGTGTATATAATGATTTACGCGCCAGTTATGGAACTGAGGGCTTTATCCTGACGCAGTACGCAGGCACGGATGAAATGATTGCCGGCACCCAGGCCCAGGATGGCGGCGTATTTAACGCTTATAACGGGCTTAATGGTACCTCTACCAGCGGTGGATTCAATATCTGGTACCAGGATATCAATACACTGAACGGCATTTTACAGTTTGCGCCTTCATCTGGTCTTCCAACCGCCACGTTAAATCAATACATTGGCCAGGCAAAATTTTTGCGTGCATTCTGTTATTTCTACCTGTTACAAACTTATGGTAACGTGCCCCTACACCTTACATTTATTACACAAGCCAATAGTGCTGATGCGCCTGCTGCGCCTGCTGCAGTATATTCGGCAATCATCCAGGATCTAATCGATGCATCAACCGAATTGCCTAATACAATAACGGCTCCATTTTTAGGCAAAGCGGCTACAGCGCCAACTGCACTGTTCCTGTTATCAAAAGTTTACCTTACAAGGGGCTGGTCAGCCTCTGCCGTGTCCACCGATTTTCAAAATGCGTATACTACCGCAACTACGCTTATCACAAATAAAGCAACTTATGGGCTCGACCTTTGGCAGGATTACGCGAGCGCATTTGCACCTGCAAATGATTACGGCAAGGAAGTTCTTTTTGTAAGTGACCACAGCAACAGCGTACAATATGGACAATTCCAAACAGGCGCGTCAGGCGGCGTATCACAAAATGTGCTTCCAAACTTATTCAG
>DASXMZ010000388.1:0-5066 GCA_036495385.1 Mucilaginibacter sp.
TCCAGATCCGAAATAGTAGTTCCTATATTTTGTGATTCAAAAGTTGTTGCTGTACTGGATGTTGATAGTGAAGAGCTAAACCAGTTTGATGAGGTGGATGCCTTGCACCTTGAACAAATTGTAAAACTGGTTAACTTTAAATGAGTAAAGCATATTTAATTGCCGGGTTAGGAGCTGATCCGCGCATTTACAAGCATATCGTCCTTCAAGGATTCGAGATTATGACAGTCGAGTGGCTAACTCCTGATGAAAGTGACACTTTAACATCATATGCTCAAAAACTTATAGATCAATATTCTATAGAGAATAACTCCGTGGTTGTGGGCAATTCATTGGGCGGCATGCTCGCCATTGAAATAGCAAAGAAAGTATCCTTAGAAAAAGTTATTCTGATTTCAAGTATCAAAACTATCTATGAGGCTCCGCCTTATTTTAAACTATTTCGTGCTTTGCCACTCTACAAAATAATACCTGGACGGTTATTTACTTCGATGGTTTTTTTAATCGAGCCATTGTTCGGAAAAATGAGTGACGAAGATAGATGGCTATTTAGGGACATGCTCAAAAAGACATCGTCCGTTTTTTTGAGATGGGCCATGGGTGCATGCGTAAAATGGGACAATAAGATCATCCCACCTGATACGTTTCAAATTTCCGGAGAAAAAGACCTTGTATTTCCACTCAGGTATATAAAAAACACTGTAGTCGTTAAAGGTGGCTCTCACGTCATGATTTTCGACAAAGCCGACGAGATCAACAAAATATTAAAAAGCATACTGGAAAATGAAACTTCCCCAGTCGTATTATCTTAATGATAAAGTAGTTGAAATTAGTCGCGATCTGCTTGGTAAGTATTTATTTACTTCTATTGAAGGTTTAGTTACTGGTGGATATATAGTTGAAACAGAAGCTTATAATGGCGTAATTGATAGAGCTTCTCATGCCTTCGGTAACCGATTAACTCCGCGTACCAAAACCATGTATATGCCGGGCGGAATTGCCTATGTATACCTTTGCTACGGCATTCACGAAATGTTTAATATCGTCGTTTCTGTTGAAGGCAATCCGCTGGCCATTCTGATACGGGCAATTCAGCCGATGGACGGTTTGGATATCATGTTACAACGCCGGCATATGACTTCGGTAAAACCAAACCTCACGTCAGGTCCGGGCTCGGTGGCTAAAGCTTTGGGAATCTCCAGGAACATAAACGCACTCAGCCTGCAAAGCGATACGATATGGATAGAGGATAGGGGTTTAACTTTTCCTGACGAAAGGATTGCTTCTGTTCCAAGGATAGGTGTTTCTTACGCTGCCGAAGACGCCTTGCTACCATACCGGTTTTATGTTAAAGGAAATCCTTATGTAAGCAAGCCAAATAAATAATTAATTTTACCCCTCGTAGAGACGGCGATGCATCGCGTCTCTTATTCGTTATACTACCATTTTCAGACGCGATGCATCGCGTCTCTATGAGTGAAATTTTTGTTCAATGACTTACCAAAACACATTAGAGTTTGCCCAGCAGCTTGACGAAGATGACCCTTTAAAAGATTTTCGTTCGCAATTTTTAATTCCACAGCACAACGGAAAAGACGCAATATACTTCTGTGGGAACTCATTAGGCTTGCAACCCGTAACTGCCCAAAAACTTATTGACGCACAATTCAAAACCTGGAAAAACCTGGCTATAGAAGGTTTTTTCCAGGGGGACGATCCCTGGTTAAATTATCACAAAGGGCTGACAAAAACGTTGGCTTCCATTGTAGGTGCAAAAAAGGATGAAGTTACTGTGATGAACTCACTTACAGTAAATCTTCACTTATTGATGGTAACTTTCTATAAACCAACAACTAAAAGATTTAAAATAATTATGGAAGGCGGCGCTTTTCCGTCGGATCAGTATGCGATGGAAAGCCAGGCAAGGTTCCACGGTTATGATCCGGCTGAAGCCATAATAGAAATATTTCCAAGGGAGGGGGAGTTCACATTAAGGACGGAAGACATACTTCAAAAAATTAAAGATCATGCCGATGAGCTTTCATTAGTAATGTTTGGAGGGATAAATTATTTTACCGGGCAATTTTTTGACCTTGAAACAATAACCAAAGCCGCTCATAAAGCAGGCGCTTACGCAGGTTTCGATCTGGCACATGCTGCAGGCAATGTGAAATTAAATTTACACAACTGGGATGTTGATTTTGCAACGTGGTGTTCTTACAAATACATGAATTCGGGACCGGGTGGGATCAGCGGGATCTATATCCACGAAAAACATTTCGATAATAAAGCCCTGAACCGTTTTGCCGGTTGGTGGGGTTATCGCGAAGAAAAACGCTTTTTAATGGCGCCGGGCTTTGAGCCCGATAGAGGAGCCGCAGGCTGGCAGGTAAGTACCAGCCCGGTAATGTTATTGACCTTGCATAGGGCTGCTCTTGAAATTTTTGAACAAGCAGGGGGCTTATCTCCTTTACGGATCAAAAGTGAGTTATTAACCGGCTACCTCGAATTCTTGATAAATGAAATCAATAAAGACAGTGGTGAAGAATTGTTTAAAATAATTACCCCGAAAAATAAAGAGGAGCGGGGCTGTCAGTTATCTATCGTTTGTAAACGGAATGCGAAAGCAATTTTTAATTTTTTAACAGAAAATGGCATCATCGGCGATTGGAGGGAGCCAAACGTTATACGCTTGAGCCCTGTACCGCTTTATAACAGCTTTGAAGAAGTTTTTGAGGTCGGACGGGTACTTTCGACTTCATCGAAAGAAAATTAAGTACAAGGCCTAAAACAGGGATTACAAAGTTCGCAAAAAAATCTGACTTCCGACTTCCGGCATCTGACCTCAAAAAAATGCTCAAAATAGCTTTCGACCCGATTTATGCACATCCATTACCTGAGGGGCATCGTTTCCCCATGCTTAAATACGAGTTGATACCCGAACAGCTTTTGCATGAAGGCCTCATCACTCCAGATAATTTGTTCTCACCGGATGTGTTGGATGAAATAGTTATTTTATGGACGCATGATAAAAACTACTGGGAACAATTACGCGATCTTGCTTTACCCCTGAAGGAACAACGACGCATTGGATTTCCCTTATCGGCAAGATTAGTAGAACGCGAGATCCGTATCGCTAAAGGAACCATAGATGGATGTCACTTTGCTTTCGACCACGGAATTGCATTTAATATTGCCGGCGGCACCCATCACGCCGGCACCAATTGGGGCGAAGGTTTTTGCTTATTAAATGATCAGGCAATAGCAGCAAATTATTTATTGAACAACGATTTGGCCTCATCTATTTTAATTATTGATTTAGATGTTCACCAGGGAAACGGCACGGCACAAATATTTGAAAACAACAACGCGGTGTTTACCTTCTCGATGCACGGGGCAAATAATTTTCCATACCGCAAGGAAAAATCAGACCTCGATATTCCGTTAAAGGATGGTACTGATGCCGAAGTTTATCTGGGTCTATTAAAAGTGACCTTGCCCGGTTTAATAGAAAAGCAAAAGCCGGACTTTATATTTTATCTCTCAGGTGTTGACGTTTTAGCGTCGGATAAGTTGGGAAAGCTGGCTTTAACCAAAGAAGGATGTAAAGAGCGTGACCGGTTTGTATTTGAGGAATGTATAAAAAACAATATACCGGTCCAGGTAAGCATGGGAGGGGGATACTCGCCGGATATTAAAGATATTGTAGAAGCGCACTGCAATACATTCAGATTAGCAAACGAAATGTATTTTTAATCTTGCGCTATTATAAAAACAGTTTTATCCCTGTTCTTTTTACTGATCAATTGAAAACGGATAAACAGCAGGAGGGAGGCTGCCGTTAAGCCCAGCACCAATCCAAACCAGACACCCGTAACCCCGACTTTATAATAAATTCCTACAATATATCCCGCAGGCAAACCGATAATCCAATAGGCTATAAAAGTTATAATAGTTGGAATATTAACATCGCCCATGCCGCGCAGTACCCCAAGGCCAACGACTTGCGTACCGTCGAACAACTGAAAGAACGCTGCGATAATAAGTAATTGGGCGGCAATATTTATTACTATTTTATCCGAAGTATAAATCCATGGCAGAACATGATTGAATATAGCAAACGTAAGCGCAGCAACGCCCATAAAAACCAAAACGATATGATAATTTGATATTGCAGATTGCCTTAGTTTTTGATGTTCATTACTTCCAAAATAGTTTCCGGACTTTATTGCCGCAGCTGCGGACAAACCGCTCGCCATCATGTAGGTAATCGATGCCAGGTTAATGGCTACCTGGTGAGCGGCTTGCTCATGATAACCAATGGTACCGATCATAATTGCAGCCACGCCGAATGCGCTAACCTCGAATGTATACTGCAAAGCAACAGGTGCGCCAATTTTTATCACTTGTAAGATTCTCGACCGATCGATATTGGTAATAACGAAACTTGTTAAATATTTCCTGAATTTCGGCGACCTGAAAACATAAAATGCCATTACCACTGCCATTGTGCACCTGTCAATTAAGGTACTATAACCAACGCCTTTAATTCCCATTGGGTTGATACCAAATAAGCCTTTTACAAAAATGATCCCAAGTATTATGTTAAGTGCATTGCCCCAAATGGAAATGGCCATTGCCTGTTTTGTAAAGCCCAAACCTTCGGCAAATTGTTTAAAGGTATTGAACACGAGCATTGGGATAACTGACAGACCGCACAGCAATAAAAACGGCCTTGCCTGGCTTACAACGGCCGGTGTTTGATCGAGGTGGCCCAATAAAACCCTGGATCCAAAAAAAGTAACCGCAAAAAGAATAATGCCGGTGATTACATTTATGAACAAACTGTTTGAAAGTAAGCGGCCGCATTCTGTAAAGTTTCCACGTCCGTTATTTTGTGCTATCAAAGGGGTTATACCGTAAGATATACCCATGCCTATCATCATTAAAATAACAAAAATGCTGTTTGATAGTGAAATGGCCGCTAAAGAGACAGTTCCCGCAAAATGACCGATTATGATGGTGTCTGACGTTTGAACCAATGTGTGCCCCAACTGCGATATAAC
>DASXMZ010000389.1:0-4637 GCA_036495385.1 Mucilaginibacter sp.
TAAAATCGTTTGGCGTGGATTTCAGCCCATATTTACACATCTTAATACCCTCGTCATATTTCTCTAAAAGCGAAGTTGCTATAAACGAACCAAAAACCGCCGGGTCACTGGAAAAAGGCTGATCAATAAACCACTGTAATGTACTGGAGAAGGCCGGGCCCCAGGATTTTCCATTAAAAAACTGGCGGGCCTTTGCTTCGAAAATATTGGGCGTACGGTCGAATATACCTTGGCTTAAATTAAGCTCACCGATATGTTTGTGTGCCCAAACCGCCTGCGCTACTGCATTATCATTGGGGTTAACCAAAGACTCATTGAAAAGGCGTTTTGAATTTTTAACACTTCCTGAGTTTAACTCCTCAGTTGCCAGCGCTGAAAACAATTCGTTAAGATCAAAAGGCGAAAAATTTTGAGATGTTATGAGTTCCCTGCCAATCTTAATATTAAAGGAAGATTTATTGGCTAAGGATGATATGCCAATGTCGGCTGAAACCAACCACGGGTCTGCCTTAAAGGCAATATTGGCCTTCAAAATTTGTTTTGCTTTTTTATAATCGCCGGTATGGGTAAAGAAACGAGAACCGATCCGGCTGATATAGCGGTTATCCGGAGCCAGTTGCGTTGCTACTAAAATACAACGTTCAGCCGCCTTTTCTTTACCGATAATTAAAAATAAACGCGCCAACTCTATCCAACTGATAGAATTATAAGGATTGTTATCCAAGCAAACTCTTAAATGTTTAATTTTCTCCCCGATGATACTATCGAACTTCTCCAAATTAAGCAGTTGCTCGAAACTATGGTCCCGTTCAGTCGGGTACATGATCTGTTCAGCGACATTTTTTAGCGGAGCACTTGACTCCTTGCTGGACATAAGAAAAGTAGCCGTACTTAATGAGCGTTCGTCGTCACCAAATACGATGGATGAATTAAGCAGTTCAATAGCGCTTTTTACCGTTTTTTCGGTCTGCCAGTCCTGCACCTTCGCGGTATGAAATGGCGACGGCAGGCTCAGCTCTAACTTCTTTTTTGAATTAGTTATAGAGTTAAGCTCTCCAAGTTCAATAGTCTGCTTAAAATCACGCCACCGGGGAATAACGTTTCGTTTTTTATCATTGGGTATCCAGCCAGCCATTAATTCAGTTTGAGTTTTAACGCTTTCATTTCGTAGTTTTTTAACAACCGGTCAAAAATCGTATTATAACGTTCCAGGCTAATGGTTTTGTTTTTTCCAGAAATGCTCTTCGGATGACCTCTTTTATTCGGGTCCGGATCACATAATTGAAATAACAGCTCGCCCAGATCCTTCGCCAAATCTTTATCGTCTACATAACCTTTAAAAAAATCAATGGATTGATCTAACGCCACATATAGATAAGGAAGAACCTCACGATATGTTTGCGTCCAATTCGTCCAATTATGCTCTGGCGCGATATGCATTTTCATAATAGCGGTCATATTAAACTGGGTATATAAGAAAGTGATCATACTTCCCAGTTGATAGGCATCACTGGCAATTCGTTTGAACACCCAATCTGATGAAACTGCTTTGTAATGGACTTCCGGTGCAGCATAAGACAGGTCGCCCGCAAATGCCATCAAACCGTAAGGTGTGGTTTCTCCTCTAAGGTCCGCACGGCCAAGATCCCCAAGTTTGTGCGCTTTGTTCTTAATGACTAACACATTCGATGGTTTCACATCTTGGTGCGCTATGCCATTATTGTGTAACTGAAATAACGCAACGGAGATACTATGCAATATTTTTAAATTGATCGCATGATCGATCTTTTTGGAGAAATCTAATTGGTTGTAGATATCACCGGTTGCTAGTTCCATGATAAAGTAAGGGACAGGAATAACTGACCCATTTTCCGCAGGTACCGTACCGGCGTCGATCAAATTAATAATCCGGCTTAGGCGTTTATTCCGGCAAAGTTCTAATACCTGCTGCTCAAACTGGAAAAGCCCAGTTAGCTCGTTCATCATCGACAACGGGTTTTTATCTTTAAGCGCTTTTGAAAAATCTAAGGCTTTCAGAAAAGCACGTTCGCCTGTAGTAGTATTAATTACATTATAAGAATGTGAAAAATTGCCACCAGTACCGTCGGGATTTTTTGCAATAAGATCAATGACTTCCCAATTATTGGCAAGTTTTTTACCCGCCAAAAGCAGCGCAGGATTAGGGTGTTCTAAAGTAGTCATTCTTAATTAATTAGGATTCGGAATTGGTAAATACAAAAAAATAAATATCGCAAAAATAGATTATACTAAAAAACATAGTTATTCACACCACCTATAACTTACTAACAAAATTAGCACACAAAAAAGGGGTACATGGTTTATTAGCACACATTTATCATCGGTACTAAAATTGGGCTTATTTAACTTCTGCACCGGAAGCTGATTTAAAGGTCACTTCTTGGCGAAATCTAAAATAGTCTTAAATTGGCCTTTGTAAATCGTAGGACACGATTTTCCACTTAAGTTATCAATAGCAAATAAAATACTCATAATCTTTTGCTCCCCTTTGGCTATTCATTATAACCTCATTACCAAAAAACTTTAGTAAAATAGGTTATCAGGTGTTTATGCAACGAATCGAATAAGTTAGTTTTCAATCATAGATAACTATTTATTATCGCCAACCGATTCTAATTCATCACACTTTTATTTGCTGGAAGTTGAAACGTTCGCAATAAGCAGTTCATGTTTAGTGCAATGAAGATAACATTGATCGAAAGAACCTTACCTTCTACGAATCGACTAACTGATCGTCGCCAAACCATTATGTTTTCCGCAAAACAGTGTTACCTCAGATCTTAATGGCTGGCTTGGTCTGATGCAAGCAGGACTCGAACCATATTCCTATTTTTGATTTCTTGTTCCTATTGCTAACTTCGAAATATGTCATCTACCAATCCATTTTTTCGCTTTAGGGGCCGCTTTGATTTTTCACCAAGCCGATTTGAAATAGGCAATCCAATCATCCAGAATAAAGTTCAGGCAGATAATTTTTTCCTGAAAAAGCTCTATCAATTATCAGAAGATGAAGTTGAACATTTTTATCACTTCCATCTCTCTTATTTTTTAGCCAGCCACCGTAATCAGGAAGAAACATTTTTTAAACACGTCTATGATGTTGTCATTAATCGTATAAAACACTTTAAGCGCCTCGATCCATTTTCTCAGAAATACTCGCGCGCCCTGGAGTCAACCAGAAAACTAGAAGCATTTTTAACCTTTTTAAAATCGATTGACCAATGGCATAAAACCGAACCAATTGAATCAGTCATCGGTGATAAGGATAATCAGATCAATAAACTAAAGCTACGGATTGCCGAATTAGAAGGCCAATTAAAAGAAGCAGTTAAATTTGATACTCCTGAAAAGGTGCTAATCGATAAAGGCGCCCTTCCTGTGTTTATGGACTTATTTGATCAAATGAAGGACTTAAGACTTCCAAACGGCAACAAGCTCGCCCGCTCCCAAACTCAAAGTCCCTGGTATAAGATGATTGCCAAATATTTTATGCATGGCGATAAGGAAATTTCTATTGATACTGCGCGTAACTACTTCCCTGCTAAGAAAGGTGACAAGCCCGCTAAATTTATCGAGATTGCCGAAAAGGACAAGCTTTTCAAAATCATTCGTAAGGGCGATAAGTAATAGCCCCTCTCCAATCGTGACCAAACGCCTGCATTGGTCATATAAACCTGCACTTCTGCCTTGATATTTGCCTTCATACCGTTCAGGCGAATAGGATTAATCTCGCTGTTGAACAGGTTTTAAACCAATCAAACAGGAGGGACAAATGAATCTTGAAATTATCACCAAACAAGACTTGGCAGCATTTAAAAGCGAATTGCTGGCGGAGATTAAGCAACTCATCGGGCCGGGACAAGGCCAGTCCAAAAAATGGCTCAAAAGCAATGAGGTTCGAAAATTATTAAACATCTCACCGGGGACACTTCAAAACCTGCGGATCAATGGCAAATTAAATTTCACCAGGATAGGCAGCCTTATTTATTACAAACAAGAGGACATCGATAAGCTATTGGAAGGAGGTCTGAAATGAATGGCAAAACATCCATACAAGAATTAGCAGAACACGGAGCATTACTCAGACGGATACGGGACGATAATAGCCTCGGTGCGACACATGTCAGCTTATTTACTGCACTGTTTATTCAGTGGCAACAGAACGGCTATGCAAGCCCATTTGCTGTTACCCGGCGCGAATTAATGGATTACAGTAAAATTGCGTCGGTGGCAACTTACCACAAGTGTATTCGCGAGTTGGATACCTTTGGGTATATAATTTATCAGCCATCTTTTCATCCGCAAAAAGGAAGTTTAGTTTACTGGAAGCCGGAATTAAATGTATCTGGATCATGAGCTATTTTATAACTACGGAGCGAGATAGCTCAGTTGCTATGTATCGTGATACTTCTATATCCAGATACACCGGTCCAAAGTATCTATATAACCAGTTACTGAGCTACTTCATAATAAGCGACCTGGACATCTGCGTATCGGGATACACGGCTACTTGGTATCCATATAGCCAGTTGCTCAATTACTTTATACCAGAAGATCTGGACATGTATGTATCGGGATACCTGGATACTTTGAAACCA
>DASXMZ010000390.1:0-3707 GCA_036495385.1 Mucilaginibacter sp.
TCTATGTTGAAATGTTCAAAAGCGTAAAGTTTTCCCGTCCGGCCAAAGGCGGCTTGTATTTCATCCAATATCAATAACGCTCCGGTTTCATGGCATCTGGCGCGCAGCGCCGTCATATAGTTTGCGTCCGGAACTCTTATACCAGCTTCTCCCTGTATGGTTTCGATAATTACGCAGGCTATTTGATCATTTATTTTACCCAGGTCATCAATATCATTAAAGCGGATAAAATCCACACCTGGCAATAACGGGCGATAGGCCTGTTTAAATTCTTCGTTACCCATTACGCTTAACGCTCCATGGGTGCTGCCGTGATATGAATTATTGAAAGCAATGATCTGTCGCCTACCGGTGAAACGTTTGGCCAGTTTTATTGCTCCCTCTACAGCTTCTGCCCCCGAATTTGTAAAATATATCGATTGCAAATCAGCAGGCAATAAAGAAACAAGTTTTTGGGCGAAGCGCACCTGCGGGGTTTGTACGTATTCACCGTAGACCATCAGGTGCATATACTTATCCAGTTGTTCTTTCACTGCATTCACAACGTAAGGATGGCTGTGACCCAAGTTACTTACACCAATGCCCGAAATCAGATCGATATAAGGCCTGCCCTGCTTATCATACATATAAATACCCTCTGCCCGCTCAAATTCAAGCAATAGCGGAAAATTAGTGGTTTGGGCATTGTTTGATAAGAATAGCTGTCGGAGGGTGGGCATGGTGCAAAAATAAAGGAAAAGTCTTTAAACCAATCGTGATTAAGACTAATATCGAACACCGAATTTCGAATGATGAATGATGAAGTGAACTTCGGTGTTCGACATTCGAAATTCATTATTCGATATTATTAAATTAATTCCCTCCCCTTATGGTACGTTCCTTTAGTATGTTAAGCATTTCGTCATTAAACTGACGCTCACTCTTGTAAAGTTCACTTACTTTCTCCGGGGGTAATATTTTCAGAAATTCGTCGCGGTAATGTTTCCTGATCTCCACCAGTTGCTGCTCGTATTCCAATTCCTTATCTATCTGTTCAGTGCCATCCGGAGAGGCGGTAGAGTTATTTTGACGTTTTAATATACGTACCGCGGTTTGATCCTCAACGTACTGGCGGTATAATGGCCAAAATGCCCTGGATTGTTCGGGGGTTAAATTTAATTGCTTGCTTATATAGGTTTCCTTTACCCGCTCAATCTTTCGTCCGGGGTTTGGCCGGTTCAGCTGGTTCAACGGTACGCCGTGTTGCATGGGGACACCGTGCGGTACGGGTGCAGGCGTACGGTAGTGCAATTGCCCTGAGCTTTTTTGACTGAAGGCAACAATAAATAATATACCAAAGATAGGTTTAAGTAACTTATTCATATCAGTATATTATTGAACACTATCAGCATCTTCTTGTAAGGCATTTTTTAAACTATTGGCATCAACAGCAACGCCTTCTGTAGCAACTGTTTGCTGAGCATCACCGGCATCAACATTCAACTGCAAATAATTTTTAATATCATCAACCGGCACAGCCGATAATTGCTTATGTAAAAAGGAGTTTTTATGCTCATTAGCGGGACTGTTAAGTTCGCTTAAAAGTATGCCGCCGCCCAACACTAAAGTAAAACACGCTGCTGTAGCATATTTAAACGCGGTTGAAGCGAACATTTTACGGACAACTCCATTGCGCTTAACTTTGTTAAAATTTACCGTTTTATCTAAGATATTTTGATTGAGCTCGTTAAAATAACCCTGCGGAACGCTAAAATGGTCCTCAGGGTCGCCTAATGCTGCTTCAACTAAAATTCTGCTTTTTATTTGCAGCCCCAGGTCATCAAAATAACCTTCGGGAACATCAAATCCGTTATTAGCTGAGCTGGGCACCTGCTCAATTGCAATCCTGCTTAGTATGTTGCCGCTAAGTTCTTCAAAATAGCCTTCAGGAACATCAAAACCTTCGTTATTTGAATCTATGACACGCTCAATTGCGACCCTGCTTTGTATATTGTTGCTAAGTTCTTCAAAATAATTTCCGGGAACAGAAAAACCCGCTTCTTTATTAGTTAAATCACCCAAGTTTTTAAACGACGCAATACGGTCTGTCAGGTTATCAAAATAACCATCAGGCACTGTAAACGGATTAGCCGGGTTAACCTGTTTAAGTAACTTGTAATCATTAAGCCAATCTCTATTTTCCATATCGCTCTTCATATCAAACCTTCTTAATCAAAGTATAGATTGAAAAATTTGTAAAAGGTTTAAATATATTTAAATTAATCTTTTGATAATAAATAAGCCTCAATTTTTTTCACTGCCAAATGGAACGAAGCCTTTAAAGCTCCCACACTTGTGCCAACCACTTGCGATATTTCTTCATATTTCATATCGTCGAAATATTTCATATTAAATACCAGCCGCTGCTTTTCGGGCAGGGTAAGCAAAGCTTCCTGTAGTTTTCTTTGTGCCTGGTCGCCATTAAAATAAGTTGAATCAGCTAAACTGTCAGCCAGTTCGTAGGCCACGTCATCCAGCGATACATTGTTCCTTTGTTTTTTCTTATTCAAAAAGGTTATGCACTCATTGGTGGCTATCCTGTACATCCAGGTATAAAGCTGAGCGTCGTTGCGAAAACCGCCCAGGTTTTTCCAAATCTTTATAAAAGCGTCCTGTACCAGGTCGTCGGCGTCGTCATGGTCAATAACCATCCGGCGAATGTGCCAGTAAATTTTTTGCTGATATTTTTTTAGCAAAAGTTTAAACGCCTCATCACGTGTCCTTTCATCCTGAAACTTGCTTAATATCTCTGCGTCTTCAACCTCTGTTGACATGTTCTGTTAGATTGGAGATTTGAGACATGAGATTTGAGATTTTCTCGTATTCCCGTTATCTAAATCTTCGTTTTTTTAATTTTTATATTCTTGATTGAATAAATAGATATTTAAAATCCGCACCTAATATCTAAAAATTTACTGTAATAAATCAATCACTTGTTGTGATGAATTTTGAGTGTCTACCTTATTAATTATTTTATCTATTATTCCTGCTGTATTAATAAGAAAGGTAGTGCGTATTGTACCCATATATTTCTTTCCAAACATATTTTTCTCTCCCCAAACACCATAAGCCTCAACTATGTTTTTATCTGTATCGGCAATAAGTGCAAACGGTAAATTGAACTTAGTTTCAAATTTCTTGTGCGATTTTTCGTCATCGGTACTTACCCCAACTACTTCAAAACCTTTGCTCAACATTGATTGATAGTTATCCCTGAAACTGCAAGCCTCGGCGGTACAACCGGGTGTATCGTCCTTGGGATAAAAGTAAAGGATCACATTTTTGCCTTTAAAATCCGATAAAGAAACCGATCTGCCGTTTTGATCTTTCGCTGTAAAATCCGGTGCTTTGTCGCCTTCTTTGAGTGTTGTCATATTACCTGTAAAATTCAGCTGTAAAGTTTGAGATATTGTTTTTGTTATCGCTAACCGTTAAATCAAATATATGTTTGCCGGGCGCAATATCGTTATTAAAGGTATAACTTAATACTTTTGTTTTAAAATCCCACTCCATTAAAACCCATTTGCCATCTATTTTTCCCGAATAGCTTTTAATACCCGACAACCTGTCGCCTATTCTTAAAAATATGCCTCGTGATTTTGCAAGGTTTCCACTATTCTTAATATTTATTGGAATAATATAAGGTGGCTCGGCGTCAACTTTTATAT
>DASXMZ010000391.1:0-4984 GCA_036495385.1 Mucilaginibacter sp.
GCTTGACATTATCAACCGCAAAGCGATTGATTTTTCGAAGGTTAAATATGTAGTGCTGGATGAAGCTGATGAGATGCTCAACATGGGCTTCCAGGAAGACATCGACAGTATCTTATCTACCACACCCGAAGACAAAAAAACATGGCTGTTTTCAGCCACCATGCCGTCTGAAGTTCGCCGGATCGCGAAGAAATACATGACCGATCCTTTCGAGCTTACCATGGGCGAAAAAAATACCGGCAACGTAAACATCGAGCACGAATATTATATTGTACGAGCCCGTGACAAATATGCCGCGTTTAAACGCATTGTTGATTTTAACCCCGACATTTTTGGTATTGTATTTTGCCGCACCAAAATTGAAACGCAGGAAATTGCTGAGTCTTTAATAAAAGACGGTTATAATGCCGATTCTTTACACGGTGATCTTTCTCAACAACAGCGCGACAAGGTAATGAAACGTTACCGCGACCGCAGCCTTCAGCTGTTAATAGCTACTGACGTTGCCGCGCGTGGTATTGATGTAAATGACGTAACTCACGTTATCAATTATTCGTTACCTGATGAAGTTGAAAATTATACGCACCGCAGCGGCCGTACAGCCCGTGCAGGTAAAACCGGGGTATCTATCTCTATCATCAACGCTAAGGAATTAGGGAAAATACGCCAGATTGAGCGTGGCTTAGGTAAACGTTTTGTTAAAGCTGAAATCCCAACCGGGTTTGATGTATGTGAAAAACAATTATTCTCTATCGTTCACAAAGTACATAACGTACAGGTTAACGAACAGCAGATTGAGCAATACATCCCACGTATAATGGAAGAATTTAAGGAAATGAGCAAAGAAGAGTTTATAAAACGCTTTGCATCCATTGAATTTAACAGTTTCCTTGAATATTACAAAAACGCTCCCGATTTGAATGCACCTCTTGAAGAAGGCCGTCGTTTCGAAAGAAGTGATGACCGTTCGTCAGACCGTGGAGGCAGATCAGAATATACCCGCCTGTTTATTAATTTGGGTTCTGTTGATGAATTTAGCAGGGGCGATTTGTTAGGTTACATTTGTAATCAATCAAAAATAAGCGGCCGCACGGTCGGAAAAATAGATGTTAAAGGCGTTTATTCGTTTTTTGAAGTACCGCATACCGATGTTGAAAAAGTGATGGCCAGCTTTAAGGAGGCCGATTATAAAGGCCGCCCTGTCCGGATCGAACTATCCGGCGAAGGCAGCAGCGAAAGCCGTAGCGGTGGTTATGCTCGTCGTGAAGGTGGTTATAACGGAAACCGGGAACGCAGCGGCGAAAGGCGTGAAGGCGGACACAATGGTGGAAACAACAGGGAAAGAAGTGGATCGACCGGTGGTGGTTTCCGTGATTTCTCCGGTAAACGTCGCGAGGATCGTCCCGAAAGACGCAGAAGATTTTAAGTGTTAGTTTTCATAATTTAAGTTTAGTTAGTTTTGTTTACAAACCCTTATCTGCCAAAAGCAAGTAGGGGTTTTGTTTTTGCTGGTAACTGCAGCATGCCCATATTTTTGTCTGTTATAAAAACTTGTCATTGAGAGATAGCACGGCAATATAGTAGCTATCCATCGCTACGCTGTAGACTGCGCCATTGCTTCCGGCAATTACAGGTTTTTTATTTTTTTGACAATTCTGATGAAACACCGGCTCAAAGCTGCTACACCGGTCACTTATTTTATTGGCTGGCCACCACACACCAGCAAACTCTTCACGTAACTATTTCCAGCGATGTACCGTTAGAATGGTATTAATGTTATTAACCTAATTATTTAGCATTACTTATATTCAACAATAGGTAATTATCCTAAATCGAACTAACTGGTTCAACGCCAAACATTTTATGTGTAAAAATACTTTGTGCATTCTTAAGTCCTTCATTCTGTTTAGTTTTCTTTTAATTTGTTTTATTGGTTCAAAAGCACAGGGAAACATAAAATTCACACATCTAACCACCGATGACGGGCTCTCTCAAAACACGGTTCTCTCTATAATAAAAGACAAGTATGGTTTCATTTGGTTTGGCACCGAAGAAGGACTAAACAGGTACGATGGTAATCATTTTAAAGTCTACCGTAACAACCCTGAAGATAACACGAGCCTTCCTGATAATATTATTAATGTACTTTATGAGGATAAGGCGGGGAACTTTTGGGTTGGAACCGGGAACGGGTTGAGTCTTTATAACAGGAACAATGATTCTTTTACCAACTATTACAGCGAATCCAGTAACCCTAACACAATAAGCAACAACGCTATTAATTCCATTTACGAAGGTGATAAGGGCAAATTGTGGATCGGCACTTATTGGAACCTCAATTTATTTGATCCTAAAACGCATAAAAACGTTCGTTATGAAGCCAACAACAATAAGCCCGGAAGCCTGAGCAATACTACCGTTACTGCTATTTTAACCGATAACCAAAACCGGTTATGGGTTGCAACGGAAAATGGTTTGAATCTTCTGAATTATCGCACCGGTAAATTCACCACTTATTTTCACAACGAAAAAGATGACAAAACAATCACCGGCAATTTAATTACCGCTCTTGCCAACGACGGATTGGGGAATATATGGGTAGGAACTCAGAACAACGGACTGGATAAATTGGATGTTAAAACAGGGTTTTTTGAACATCATATAAATGACCCCAAAAATGCTTCAAGTTTAAGTCATAATACCATCGTAAACATTAAACCCGCAGGAAATGGCAACCTTTGGGTTGGCACCGAATTCGGACTTGATTTTTACGACGCCGGAAAAAAGACATTTACCACTTATGTAAACACACCGAGCGACAACACTACTTTAAGCGTTGGCTCAGTAAGGGGAATGCTCTTTGATAATTTAGGTACATTATGGGTTTCCACTTATTCGGGCGGGATAAACAAGTATGACAAAAACCTTCCGCTCTTTAACGTGTTTCAGTTTCAAAACGGAAACTCTCAAGGGTTGTCAAATAAAGTGGTGACCTGTTTTTCGGAAGCTGCAAACGGAGATATATGGGTGGGGACCGATGGCGGAGGGTTAAACCTGCTTAATAAATACTCACACTTTTTTACCCAGCTAACTTATAATCCGAAAGATAAAAATTCATTATCGAGCAATGGTATATTAACGCTATTAAGAAGCAAAACGGGCAATCGCTTATGGATTGGAACCTACGCGGCGGGATTGGACCTATATGATGCCGATAAAAAGACCTTTACCAATTACGCAAAGGGCGATGACGATCGTCATCTGTCGGACCAAAGAGTATATGCCCTGTACGAAGACAAAAGAAATAACCTATGGATCGGTACCAATGGCGGCGGTGTAAATGTACTTGATTTATCAACCCAGAAAATTATAAAATACAAAAATGACCCCAATAATCTAAACACCATCAGCAATAATGATATCAGGTGCTTTTACGAAGACCGTAATGGTGATATGTGGATAGGCACTTATAACAGTGGAATAAGTATTTATCATAATTCGACCCATACTTTTAGCCATCTCACAAAATTTAACAGTAACCTTTCAAATAATATTGTTTACAGCATATGCGGCGACAAGAACGGCAATATTTGGGTTGGCACTTATGGTGGCGGCCTTAATGAATATGATCCTAAACGTAAGCAATTTACAAACTATACTTCTGAAAATGGCTTATCGGATAATGCAGTAAATAGTGTTATTGCAGATGACAAAGGCTTTTTATGGGTGAGCACCAACAACGGTTTAAACAGGTTCAACCCGGTTACCCATACTTTTACAAATTATACTGAACGAAATGGGCTGCAAAATCATGAGTTTTCACGAAACGCAGGTTTTAAATCGAGTACCGGAGATATTTATTTTGGCGGTATAAACGGCTTTAATATTATAAATGTTGGCGATATCCCCGAAAATAAAAATATCCCCCAAATTGCAATTACCGACTTTCAGTTATTTAATAAATCGGTGTTAGCCGATTCAATAAATTCATCATTACGGGCATCCATTATAAATAACCATACCCTGAAGCTTAATTACGATCAATCCGTATTTACGTTTGAGTTCGCCGCCCTGGATTACACCATCCCTCAAAATAATAAATACGCCTATATTATGGAAGGTTTTGAAAAAAACTGGAATTATGTAGGCAATCAACATTCGGCTACGTATACCAATCTTAATCCCGGGACATACACTTTCAGGGTGAAAGCAGCAAATAATGATGGTATTTGGAATGAAACGGGAACGGCCATCAAAATTACAATTGTGCCGCCTTACTGGTTAACCTGGTGGTTTAAAACATTTGTGATTGCGCAATTGATATTGATTATATATTTGTGGTTCCTTTATCGCACAAAAACCATTAAAGCTCAAAAAGAACACCTGGAGAGGCAAGTGGATGAACGCACGCAGGAAACGCTTAAACAATCCGAAGATATACAGGCATTATATGAGGAACTGCAGGCCACATCAGAAGAACTGACCTCCTTGAACGAGGAATTAATGAACCAGACGGAAGAGCTGCAAACATTGAATGAGGAGCTTTACGAGCAACGCATTCATGAACAACAAGCCCGCTTGGATGCGGAAAATGCACGCGCCGAGGCAGATAAGGCCAACCAGGCAAAAAGCGCATTTTTAGCTACGATGAGTCACGAAATTCGGACGCCTATGAATGGTGTTATAGGCATGGCATCGTTGCTCGGTGAAACAGAGCTGTCGCCGGAGCAATATGAGTACGCTGAAAATATTATTAAAAGCGGAGATGCGTTATTAAATATTATTAATGGCATCCTTGATTTCTCAAAAATCGAATCAGGGAAAATGGAACTTGATCCGCAGGGGTTTGAATTTGTTCCTTTCATTGAGGAGATCTTCGATCTGTTTTCAAGCAGTGCGCTGGAATCTAACCTTAATCTTATTTATCAAGTCGACCACAGATTGCCTGATATGATTTTAGCCGATAGCATGCGTTTACGACAGG
>DASXMZ010000392.1:0-3821 GCA_036495385.1 Mucilaginibacter sp.
TGCTCGGGCTTAGCTTTAACGAAACGAAATAGCATGGAATGTCGCCAAATTGTTTCTGTGCTTTTACAACCAGTTGCTGAAAAAAGATGAACACTTCCTCGGGATGTCGTCCATCACCAAGGTCGTTGTCGCCCGCATAAATTATTAGTCTTTTTGGATGGTAAGGAGTCATTATCCGTTCAAAAAACCAAACGCAAGCCGCCAATGTTGAACCTCCGAAACCGAGGTTAACAGGCTTTAGGTTGCTAAAATCATTATAAAGATTTGTCCACATGCGAACGGACGAACTGCCGTAAAAAATTGTTTCGGCATCATACGCTAACTTTGCCCTGTCATTTTCAAGGCGTCTTACCTCATCTTCGTACCAATACATGCTTTATTTTATAGCGCCTGCAACGGGTTGTATTTGTGTTTTTTAGTTACCGGTCCAGTCGGCTTTGCAAGCCTCCAAACCTAAAAATTCTTCCCTTAAACCTACAAAATATTTGCAATTAATATTGGATAGACCACTTATGGGCGTAAATTGTTGCTCGTATAGTTACTCACCCCGACTACTCCGCTAGCCAGCGGATGGCCTACCCTCTCTATCGCAAGCGATAAAGAGGGTAGCTTCAGTTTTTATTTTTTAACCTTACTTTACGGCTTGCCGGAGAGAGGGTGGTCAAGCGAAGCGATGATCGGGTGAGTCAACCGGAGCGCATGCATTACCAGCGGATATTTGAATTGAATCCTTTGTACAGATGTTCTTAACCTTTGTCATATGCCGCCTTTAAACCGGCGACATCAATTTTACGCATTTGCAGCATGGCATTCATTACATTTTTTGCTTTTGCGCGATTTGGGTCGCCCATTAGCTGGCCCAATGCATCAGGTATGATTTGCCACGATAACCCATATTTATCTTTCAGCCAGCCGCATTGGCTTTCGTTGCCGCCATCGGCAGTTAATTTCCCCCAAAGATCGTCAACCTCTTCCTGCGTTTTGCAATGAACGTAAAACGATACTGCTTCGGTAAACTTAAACATCGGGCCGCCATCCAATAGCATAAATTCAACACCACTTAGCCTTATAGTGGCTATCGTAACGGTACCGGCATGACCAGGTGCTTCACCCGGCATACGGGTAAGGTTTATTATCTCGGAGTTTGTGAAAACCGAAGTGTAAAAATTTGCTGCTTCTTCTACTTTGCCGTCAAACCAAAGAAAAGGTGTGATCTTTTGCGATGCTGATTGATCTATTGTTGCCATAATTAAATTTTTATTGGTTATCAATGAAATAAAGGTAGTTAACCAATTTTTGTTTTACTATGGGACAAAGTGCCAATTTGAGGGGCTATTGATGACAACTTAATGCCGATACCTCATTTTTTCCAGACCACCCAACCACTTTGAGATGGTTTGTTTTTTGTTGGTGGCGTCTTAAGCATGATAACTGCATCCCTATTGCCAAGGGCTGCCGACTTGGTCCAATCCGCTTTTGCCGCTGTTTTATTATTCATGTTAAAATGCACCCTGCCCCTTTCGAAGAAAGCCTGGGCATTTGATGGGTTTAGTTCAATAGCTTTCGTCAGGTCGTCTAGGGCGGCGGTGTTGTTTTTTACGCTTGAGTTTGCAAAACCACGCATCAAATAGGAAATCGGAAGATTTACGTCGCCGGCTATTGCCTTATCCAAATCGGGTATAGCAGCACTAAATCTGCCTGCTCCCAAATTCATTACAGCACGGTAATAATGGGCATTACCATATTCCGGATTTATTGAGATAGCCACATTCAAGTCGTCCAAAGCTCCCGCACCTTGACGAAGCTGCAATCTTGCCACTGCCCTGCCAAAATAAGCCGTTTCAGATGCAGGATTCAATTTAATCGAACGGCTAAAGTCGTCAATTGCTTCCACATAATTACCCATTGACGACTTTGCGACACCACGGTCGTGGTACGCGGCTGCATAATCCGGGTTTAGGGCGATTGCCTTTGTAAAATCCTTAATAGCCCCATCGTTGTCGTCGGTCTTTAATTTCACTTCAGCCCTGTTATAATAAGCACCAGCATTATTAGGATCTAATATTATTGCTTCGGAAAGGTCACCACCAGCCTGTCCATAATTTCCTAATTTGGCATTTAAAGCACCTCTTTGAGCGTACGCCTGAGAAAATTTAGGGTCTATTGTTATAGCTTGGTTAAGATCAGTCATTGCATCGCTATAATTATTAAGCTCTATTCTTTGCAATCCCCTGTCAAAATATGCCGCAACCAGTTTGGGATTTAATGCTATGGCCTTTGTAAAATCATCAATTGCAGCATAAGTATCTAAAAGCCGGCTTTTAGACAAGCCACGGTCAAGATATGCCTCCGGTAGATTGGGATCGAGTTCAATTGCTTTGTTAAGGTCTTCAATCGCGCCCTTAAAATCTGCAAGGTCATTTTTTGAATTACCCCGGTTGGTATAGGCCGTTGCATCACTGGCGTTTAATTCAAGTAATTTATTAAAATCAGCTATAGCGCCATTAAAATCGCCAAGACCGTTCTTTGAATTACCCCGGTTGGTATATGCGTTGTAGTTTTTAGGGTTCAGCGCTATTGCGCGGTCACAATCGGCAATTGCACCTTTTAAGTCGTTTAGATTAACTTTTGCATAAGCCCTGTTTGCATAGGCCATGTCGGCATTAGGGTTTGTTATAATTTCCTTAGTAAAAATATCAACTGCACCCTTGTAGTCGCCTTGCTCACCCTTTATCATGCCGACGTAATTATAAGCTTGCATATTATTCGGATTCAATTGAATTTCTTTGGTAAAGTAGTCAATGGCGCCATTGTAATCCTTGTTGTTAAACAATTCAACACCTTTGGTAAAATAAAGGTCATTGCTTTGTGCGATAGAAAATAATGGAAAAAAGAGTGTAAAATAAAGTAAGGTTTTTTTCATGCGAAAGCCGGTCCGGTTGAATAATTATCCTCAAATATAAAATTATTTGAAAAAAAACGAAACCCAAAGCCAGGGAATTAAACGTAGAAGACAGGGATTCGGTTCTTTAAATTTTAACCGGATGTCCTTGTTTTTTCAGATTATGTTTTATATTAGTCCCTTAATATATGAAAACCTTACACCTTAACCAATTTAAAGCAGCGCTGGTCTGCGCGCTTTTTTTTCTTCTTCAATCATGTTCGCCAACTGTACCCGGTTCCTGGAAAAATGAACAAATCAGCTCAGGCAAACGCGACGATTTTCACAAACTTAATACCGAAGCTTTAAGATATCTTAAAGCAAATGATCCGAAAGGGTTAAATGCACTCTTATCAAAAGAGATGATCGATGGTAAAAACGAAAGGCAGGTTGAACTGCTCAGCAACAGACTTGTCGATAATGAGTATGAGTTGCTGGACGAATATTATGTTGTGCATAAGTACAAGGACACAGATACCGTAAAAACGGTAGGCGCAGCGATAAACAGGTACGCGCTTTTGTATCCTTACAAAACCGCGCAAATGTATCTGGCCTATTTTGTGCCAAAAAAATCCGACAATAAATACATGATCAGCCTTATTTACGCCAAGTTCGATTATGGCTGGAAAATTATGGAAATGGGCCTTGAACCTTACACCGTTAATGGCAAAACAGCGCCCGAGCTGTATACCATAGCTAAAGATCAGTATGCCAAAAAACAACTGCAGGCAGCGCTAAATAGTGTTTCGCTTGCGCAGATGTGTTTTAAACCCGGTTTGTATTGGCAGTATCCCGATGCGGCTGATGCCGGAAACTTCTACCTAAAAGTAAATAAAGAAGTTATTGACCTATACAAATATCCGCTTGTGCTTAAACAAAT
>DASXMZ010000393.1:0-10351 GCA_036495385.1 Mucilaginibacter sp.
CATATTATATAAATCCTGACCTTTTAGCAGTGCATTATATTGTTCGTCGCTCAATGTTCTGAGCGGCGAGTGTTTACGGGTACTATCTGAAGATTGTGCGTTAGCGGTGTTGTAAAAAAATACAATTAAAAGAAAAAGGAATAGTTTTTGCATAATTGAATATTTCCGCAAATATTGCAATTATTAGAGCACAATTTATACGATCAAACTTCCGAAGTTTTAAAAACTTAAACTAATTCGCAATTGTAAATAAACATCTTTATGAATTCCACAAAGAAATGGTTGTTAAAAACCTCCATTCAGAGCCATCCTTATAGAATAATATAAGGCTTCCACTACCACAAAGACCTCCGCAATGACTCCCAAAGTAAAAAACGGCCCGCTTACCATCACCTACTATTTCGGAAAGATCAATCAAAAATGCCGGAATGGGATATTGGACATGAAATCGATTCCAATTCTTGTCTATATATTTATTATTACCAAAGTATTTTCTATAAATTCCATCACTAATCAGAATACATTGTAAGTCAGGAGCGAATTCATTTTTGATTATAAATTCATTTTTGATTTTTTTACTCAACTCATCAATTAAAGGAATCCATAGTGTATCCTTTCTCAAATCGTTTACCTTTGGCCGAAAGAAAAATTCAAAAGAAAAATCGCCTTTAACGTAACCTCTTAAGCCGGTTACCATCTCACTAACATCGTCAGAATGATATTTTCTTATGTTATCTGTTGAAGTTCTTATGACAAAATCTGCACGGCTTTTTTCATTTCTGAATTGTCTTAAATATTGAGAGTAAATAGCATAGCTCTCTTTATCATCCTGAGCTTTTAAAATACAGGGCAACAACAAAAAGGATAAGAACATTGATTTCATCATACTTTTAAAAATATCTTTTTCCGGTACAGGAAATAACACAGCAGCCACTCCAAACCAAAAATGCAAACTGCGGAGACGATCGCTTTCAATAATTCGCCTGCATTAAACCAGTTTAAAACCCCGTTCGAAATGCTGCTGATATATTCATTAAACCATTTGCTGCCCACAATTCCGAAAAACAGGTAAATGAAAATTGAATTCATGCCGACGATGGTAAAGAAACTTAGACGGCTGCGATGACCCCTTACATCGATCCACCAATAACAAGCGGCTATAAACAACAAGCAATATCCCAATGAAACAATGATGAATGATGTCGTGGCGATTCTTTTTATGATAGGTGTAATTTCAAATAAATCAAGGCAATAACCGATAACAAGACACGCGAGAGCCCAAAGCAGCAAGACCTTTACCTTCTGCTTACCACTTAATAACAGTTTGCCCACCAGCGCACCGGCAATTGTGTGCACCGCTGTGGGGATACAATTTATAGCCACCCAACCGCCTTTATTAATTTTGTTCATCAATATAAGGTCGATATAGTTGCCAAAATTGTGCTGATCGGTAAATGGCAGGTTAAAGTTTGGGACATTGGTATACCGGTATAATATCTCGGTTAATAACAGCAAAGCGACGCAAACCGCAATTTGCATTACGTTACTCCATCTAAAAATCAGGAATGCTACCAGGGTTGTAAAAGATAATTGGGTCAGCACATTCCATAACTCAAATGACAAACCCGTCCGGCGAACCGCATAGCTCAGCACTCCCCAGAAAAATAACCAGCCGCAACGAATTAATATTTTTTTAAAAGATTGACTCCATATAACGCCATTTGCCCATTGTTTATTTAACGAAAATGCCATGGCAACGCCAGCGATAAACATAAACGCAGGTTGCACCAAATCCCAGAAATGCAGTCCATGCCAGGGATGATGGGTAAACTGTACGATGAAATGATTAAATGGCTCTCCCTGGGAGTGTTCGTATAAATAATCATACAAACCGGTCGACTCTATCGCCAGCAATACCATGATAAACCCGCGGAGAAAATCGAGGGAGAGTAGGCGTGAAGATAAAGGAGTTGAAACTTGTGTTTCAGACATAAGTAACTGATTGGAAATCGAATTCAATATAGAAATTAATAATTATATTTAGCTTATCTTGAAATGTCCTTTCGAACGAGGAGAAAACTTATCGGATTTGCAATGCGGCTGTGCAGATCGTAGAAGATTTCTCTCTATCGTTCGAAAGGACAACGTTTTTTTATCTATATTAAAAAATTATGAATACTAAACCACAATGGTTTTTAATTGAAACTGGGCAAAAATATAATAAGGTCATTTCCCGGTATGAGGAGGTTAAACACGCCTTAAAAGGTTCGGACGACCACAAAGAAAAAATGCTTTTAGTCCATCTTATCTCCGAGTATGAAAACTCAATATCCGATTTACCTGAAGTTGATCCTGTCGAAATGATCAAAATTCGCATGGACGATTTTGGGTACAAACCGGCCGACCTTGCGACAGTTTATGGCGATAAAGGAACCATAAGTAAAGTCTTAAACTATAAACAGCCTTTGTCCCTAACTATGATAAGGAAATTTAGCCAGCTATTACGCCTGCCAGCCGATGCTTTAATAAAGGAATACTCTTTAAAAACCGTATAAGGAAACAATGCCCTTAAGACTGCTGACTCCAGACTTTGCCGGATGCCCTTTAGTTAGATAAGATCTCCACAATCTGAATAAAATTGCCTTAGAAAGCTAAGCATAAAATTATGCCGTTGTTCGGCTAACTCATTGCCAGTTTTGGTATTCATTTTGTCCTTAAGCAGCAATAGCTTTTCGTAAAAATGATTGATGGTGGGAGCGGTGGAGTTTTTGTATTCCGCTTTTGTCATGTCCAGCTTTGGCTTAATTTCAGGATTGTAGATTTCTGTGCCCTTATAGCCGCCATAATTAAATGCCCGCGCTATTCCAATAGCGCCTATTGCATCCAGGCGATCGGCGTCCTGAACGATATCCAACTCAATTGAATGAAAATCTGTCCTATCAAAATTCGCCTTGAACGATATATGCCGTATAATTTGCTGAACGTGATGTATGGTTTGTTCGTCGATATCAACACTTCGTAAAAAATCGCCGGCCTTACCAGGCCCTAAATTTTCATCGCCATCGTGGAATTTGCTGTCGGCTATATCGTGAAGCAGCGCTGCCAACTCAACAACCAACGGATTAGCTTGTTCGGTTTTGGCAATCAGCTTGGCATTATTCCAAACCCTGTGAATATGCCACCAGTCGTGCCCGCCTTCTGCATCTTTAAGCGTTGTTTTTACAAAACTTACCGTTTTATCAATCAATGCCGGATTATACGTCATATTATCAACCACTAGCCTTCAATATGCTCCACTTCGGCAACAGGGCTAAACAAATATATACGTTTGGAATTGACCTCGATGCATTTATAGCGTTTGCGGAGTTTTTCCTCTTTGCGAAATATCCGGCCGTCCTTCAATTTAAACAATGCTTTTAACGGGAGTTTCTCAACGGTATGAATTGATTCTTTAGGTGCATCATATTTTCTGAGCGAACGGTACAACGTCAGATCTGAACAACTAGATGCAGCCGGATTATTCAAATAGTTGGTTATGGCATGTTTAATATCTGCCGGAAAAATATCCTTTTCAAAAAAAGGCTGCATCATTTTTTTAAAATTGCTTTTCCATTCCGTGCCATGCGGTTTGGCCTTATGCTTATGCTCGTTCCAGGTGTGCAGGTGGGCAAACTCGTGAACAGTTGTTACCAGGAAAGCATAGGGATTCAAATCGAAATTAACCGATATCCGATGCCCTTTACCGAGGTGTGGGGGTCTGTAATCGCCAAACTTGCTGTTTCTGTTACGTGAAATTTTGAATTCACATTTAAAGTAGTCAATCCACCGGCCAATGAGTGGGGCTGCGTCAGGTGGAAGATATCTTTCAAGAATTTTTACTTTATCCAATTTTTACCTCGGTGCAAAGATAGTGAAAAGGTGAAAGGCGAATGGAAAAAGGCAAAAGGTTTTCAGGGAAATCGCTTTTAAAATTTACAGCGACTTTTGTAATTAAGCCGGAAATGTTTTAAAATTAAAAAGAATGTCATGCCGAACTTGTGTCGGCACCTCATATGCTAAGTCTGCACCACGCAAGCGAACATGCAGGATGTACTCCAAGCAAGCCGCCCATCCTGTGGGGTGCTGAAACGAGTTCAGCATGACATTGTGTTTTTAAAAGTTATTTCCCTGGAAAGGTTTTACGCTGCAGGGGACAAAACAGCTTATAAGTTTGTGGGCAAGACCGTAGAAATTGATAAAAAAACACACACTTTTAACTGCCTTTTTAACTAATCTTCCTAATCCTATCTTCTTATACACCAATCGGGAATAGAATTATTGAAAAACAAAAAGTTTGCCGCGTCAATTTCACACTATTATGATATTTTTTGCCTTGAATTCCGTATTTTTGCAACCTCTAAAATTTGACGTGAGTAATATTGATGTACAAGGAATATAAGCAGCTAAATTTATCGCAGACTGGCAAGGATGTACTTGATTTTTGGAAGAAACATAACATTTTCGAAAAAAGCATCAGCAGTCGCCCGGCAAACAACCCTTACACTTTTTATGAGGGGCCGCCGTCTGCCAATGGTATGCCTGGTATTCATCACGTTATGGCCCGCGCCATCAAAGACATTTTTTGTCGGTACAAAACATTAAAGGGCTACCAGGTAAAACGCAAAGGCGGTTGGGACACCCATGGTCTGCCTATTGAGCTCGCTGTAGAAAAATCTTTGGGTATAACTAAAGACGATATTGGTAAGAAGATTTCTGTTAAGGATTATAATGACGCCTGTCGCAAGGAGGTAATGCGTTACACTGATATCTGGAACGACCTGACCGAAAAAATGGGTTATTGGGTTGATCTGGAAAATCCATACATCACCTACAAAAACGAATATATTGAGACCCTGTGGTGGATACTCAAGGAGTTTTATAATAAGGACCTGCTTTATAAAGGGTATACAGTACAACCTTATTCACCAAAATCGGGCACCGGATTAAGTTCGCACGAGCTTAACCAGCCGGGGACTTACAAAATGGTAAAGGACACCAGTATAGTTGCTCAATTCCATTTAAAAAATGACCAGCAGCATCCTGCAATGTCTTTGTTGTTTGAGGATAAAAATGAAGACACAGTAATATTAGCGTGGACCACCACCCCCTGGACTTTACCTTCGAACTGTGCATTAGCCGTTGGAGAAAAGATAGAGTATGTTAAGATTCGCACTCTCAATCCGTATACTTTTGATCAGGTAAGCGTGGTTTTAGCCAGGGATCTTGTTACTAAATATTTTAAGGCAGAGGGACAAACTATTTCTTTCCAGGACTATAAAGCTGGCGATAAGGTCATACCCTGGGAAATTCGTGGAAAATTTAAAGGTTCGGAACTGTTGGGGCTTCGTTATCACCAACTAATGCCGTATATAACCAACGAGGATCTGGAAAAGAATGCTTTCCGTGTTATCCCCGCCGACTTTGTTACGACTGAAGACGGTACCGGTATAGTGCATACTGCTTCTGTTTTTGGTGCTGATGACTTCAGGGCCTGTAAAGAAAACGGGGTCCCATCAGTAATGGTAAAAGACGAAAACGGACTTGAAGTACCATTGGTTAATAAGCAGGGCCGTTTTGTAGATGAGGTGACCGACTTTGCAGGGTTTTATGTAAAAGAAGAATATTACACAAAGCAAGAACGCGAAGCGCCGGGCTTTAAAGGCACGGATATACTGATCTCTATCAAATTAAAAACAGAGAACAAAGCGTTCGACGTTAAAAAATACGAGCATAGTTACCCGCATTCCTGGCGTACCGACGAACCGATTTTATATTATCCGTTGGATAGCTGGTTTGTGCGCACCACCGCAGTAAAAGATAAACTCGTTGAGTTGAACAAAACCATCAACTGGAAACCGGAATCAACCGGCACAGGCCGTTTTGGCAACTGGTTGGAGAACCTGGTTGACTGGAATCTTTCGCGTTCCCGTTATTGGGGTACGCCTCTTCCGATCTGGCGGGAAGCTAATGGGCCCGAAGAAAAATGTATCGGCTCTATACAAGAGCTAAAAGAGGCAGTGGCAGTGGCAGTGAACAGCGGCAGTTTATCAGCTGAGCAGCTGGAAAAAGATAAGTCTATTCTGCAGTCGCTCGATAACGCTGACTTCGATTTGCATAGGCCTTATGTGGATGATGTCGTGTTAGTTTCATCAGCCGGTAAACCGATGTATCGTGAACCGGATTTGATTGATGTTTGGTTTGATAGTGGCGCCATGCCTTACGCGCAGTGGCATTTCCCGTTCGAAAACAAAGAAGAGTTTAAAAACGCCTATCCTGCTGATTTTATAGCTGAAGGCGTTGACCAAACGCGAGGCTGGTTCTTTACGCTGCATGCCATAGCGGTAATGCTGAGTGTAACCAGCGACGAGGTAAAAAAAGTAAATAAGGAAGTCGGCAATAAGGGCGTTTCTTTTAAAAACGTAGTTTCGAACGGCTTGGTGCTGGATAAAAACGGCAACAAAATGTCGAAACGTTTGGGCAATGCGGCTGATCCTTTCGAAACAATCGAAAAATATAGTGCCGATGCCGCGCGCTGGTACATGATCAGCAATGCATCGCCGTGGGACAACCTGAAATTTAACGAGGAAGGCATAGATGAAGTTCGCCGCAAATTTTTCGGCACACTGTACAATACATACACCTTCTTTGTGCTATATGCCAATATCGATAAATTTAAATACGAGGAAGCAGAAATAGCGATAAAACAACGTCCTGAAATTGACCAGTGGATAATTTCCCTGCTTAATACATTAAGTAAGGATGTTGATGCGTTTTATGCCGATTTTGAACCAACCAAGGCTGCCCGCGCCATTCAGGATTTTGTTGATGCACACTTGAGCAACTGGTATGTGCGCTTAAGTCGCCGTCGGTTTTGGAAATCTGACGATTCGGAAGATAAACTGTCTGCTTATCAAACCTTGTATACCTGTTTAGTAACCATCGCCAAGCTGATGTCGCCGATAGCACCATTCTTTGCTGACCGGTTATACATCGATCTGAATAAGGTAACAAAGAAAGAAACGTTTGAATCTGTTCATTTGGCGTATTTCCCGGAATATCATAATGATTTGGTAAACAAAGCCCTTGAAGATAGGATGCAATTAGCCCAGGATATATCCTCACTGGTTTTATCGTTACGTAAAAAGGTTGGCATCAACGTAAGACAGCCATTGAGCAAAATTTTATTGCCGATACTGAATAAAGGCTTTAAGCACCAGGTTGAACAGGTAAAGGATTTGATTTTATCCGAAACCAATATAAAAGATATCGAATATATCACCGATACTTCCGGCTTCATAAAAAAGAAGATAAAGCCAAACTTTAAAGCCCTTGGTGCAAAAGTTGGCAAAGATATGAAGGCTGTTGCCGAAGCAATAAACAATTTTACCCAGGAAGATATTGAAAAATTGGAGAATGAGGGCGAAATCTTGATACTTGATACTCGATACCTGATACTAAGCACTGATGTCGAAATCATAGCCGAAGACGTTCCCGGATGGCAGGTTGCAAATTTAGGAAAACTAACTGTCGCTTTAGATGTTACCATAACCAATAAATTAAAACAGGAAGGCAACTCTCGCGAGTTGATTAATCGTATACAGAATCTGCGTAAAACAAAGGGGTTTGAAGTTACCGATAAGATAAGTGTAAGGCTAACAAACCATTCGCTTATTACCGAGGCGGTGAACAATAATTTATCCTATATTTGCGCCGAAATTTTGGCAGATAACATTTTGTTCGATAATGAACTGAGTGACGGCGAGTTAGCCACAATTGATGGAATAGAAATTTTGATTGCTATTAGTAAAATATAAATGAAACAAGAAACCACAGAAAAAACAAGGTACTCTGAAACCGATTTACTCGAGTTTAAAGGCCTTTTATTGGATAAACTCCGGATTGCAAAAGAGGAACTGAATTCTCTTGCAACCTCGTTGAGCTCACCTAATGCAAACGGTACCGATGATACCGCGGGCACTTATAAAACGTTGGAAGACGGATCGGCCACATTGGAGAAAGAACAAATTAACCAATTGGCTGCGCGGCAAAAGAAGTTTATTGAGCAACTGGAAGCGGCGCTTGTGCGTATTGAAAATAAAACATATGGCGTTTGCCGCGAAACTGGTAGGCTTATACCCAAAGAGCGTTTACGCGCAGTACCGCATACCACATTGAGCATGGAGGCTAAGCTTAAACAATAAAATGAAGGCAGCTTACTTAAAACCGTTTCTCTTAGCTGCATTTATTATTCTAATTGACCAGATCATTAAAACCTGGGTTAGGACCCATATGGAGTTTAACCAGGAAATCCATTTTTTGGGCGACCGGGGAATGTTACGCTACACTGAAAACAACGGCATGGCCTTTGGCTGGGAAATAGGCGGTGAAGCAGGTAAGTTAATTTTAACTTTATTCCGCATTATTGCCGTGGGTGCTATTGGTTATGGATTGGTTTATTTGGTAAAACACAGGTATCACAAGGGGCTCATAACTTGCGTGGCGCTAATTTTTGCCGGTGCTTTGGGTAATATTATCGATTCAACTTTCTACGGAATTTTGTATCAGCACGGGCAATTGTTTGAAGGCCGTGTAGTGGATATGTTTTATTTTCCATTAATAAGAGGCTATTACCCTTCCTGGTTTCCTGTCTTACACGGACAGTCGTTTGAGTTTTTTCAGCCCATATTCAATCTTGCCGACTCAGCAATCTCTATTGGTGTGATTACAATCTTATTGTACCAGAAACGCTATTTTAAGCACGAAATTCCAATTATATTCAATACAAACAGCGAAGTAGTGGAGGAATAGGGTGGTCATTAGGCCATTTTGATTTTCCTGAACCTGCCGCCCTCGATAACAACGGCGATTAAGAGGGCGGATTTGTTTGTCAGTTTTTTGTGGATTAGTGATGAGCATGAGACGTTAATTCAGTCGGCTATATGCTACTCAACTGAATTTGAAAGACTGAATTTAGTGGAAAATGAGTGTCGTTTCCCGGCAACTCCGTTCATTTCAGATCCTGTGAAAATGGTTATCTCCCCAGCTATTGTATAAATGAACAATGTTTCCCTGTCAAATACCAAATATCCCTGCACATAGTTGGCGGTATTAAAATAGCTTGCAGTCAAGCCGCTATCAGGCAGCCGTTTTATTTTCTCTTCGAATGCCTGGCGATCGACTGTTAATTTGTTGCTGAAATGAAGTGTCACTTTATTTCCGTCAATCGATTTTACCGTAAAAGTGTCGACTAAACTAACATAGTTTACTTTTGCCGAATCCACCCACATGTCATTGTTCTTTAATGATGTCGGAATATCTTGAGTAAAAAACAAATAAGCACATCTAAGTGTATCAAATGCAAAAATTTGATATAACTCAGGATATTTTTTTATTGAAACTTTTTCGCTGATATTTTTATTTACAATCCTTTCCGAAGCACTACTGAATACATCCAAAACCGGGGGCAGTTTGACCGGTTTGTTAGAATCAAAAAAGTAATCAGGGCCATCCTTATAAGCAACCTGTACACGGGTAGGCCGAGTGTTCAAAAACAAGCCTTCGCCACTGGTCAGAAATGTACTTTCCCAGTTACTCACTACTGTACAATTGTCCAAGGAATCGATTACAGAAGCCCTCATCAAAATTGAATCAGCATTCGACTCACGGTTTTTCAATACCGATATGATTTTCTTGCCGACAAAAGCCGATAGGTTTACCGGCATTTGAGCGCGCAGAAAATTAGATGCAACAAATAAGCAGATTAATATAAGGCTTGGTTTAAACACGTTATGTCTTGTCGTTGTAAAACATTTAAATATAGTCTATTTTTTTTAGTAATGTACTATGTCTCTTCCTTATGTTTTGTTGTGGGCGTTTGCTCCTTCAACACCCTTTGGTTATTTCATACTATCATGAATGGTGTTAACTGCATCCAGGTGTTTTTGTAAAACGCGCAGCGTTTTGTATGCAAAAACTTTAATATCGGGGTCTGCACAGTTTTTAGCAGCATCCTGGAATGTCTTAATAGCTTTTTTATGATCGTCCACCATATAGTTTACGTAAGCCTGGTCAAACTTAGTACCTGACTTTTTTGACAGTTCGTCAATTTTTTTCTGGCGATCGGCATCCGGCGCGGCTGGTAAAGCAATATTTTTATTTTTTGCGAGCCCTGTCAATTTATCGTTTGCTTTCGTGTAGTCTGTTACCATCATCCTGCCAAAGTTTTTAACCCTTCTATTCACGCCCTTCTGTTCTGCAATTTTGCCAAGCGCAACTTCTGCCAAACCAACATTTGTAGCTTCAACCGCGAAAT
>DASXMZ010000394.1:0-6811 GCA_036495385.1 Mucilaginibacter sp.
GATCTTCCGTGCTCTCATCGTAGTTGCCTAAAACCTCAAAAATGTCGAAGTCGTCACCATTACTGATCATTGGAGCCCGCTTTTCGCGGCGGAAGTGGTCAATTACCAGGTTGTGGGCTATACGGGTAACCCAGGGCAAAAACTTGCCTTCTTCGTTATACTTACCTGCTTTTAAGGTGTTTATAACTTTAATAAACGTGTCCTGAAAAATATCTTCGGCAAGATATTCGTCTTTTACGAGCAAATAAATAGAAGTATATATTTTTGATTGATAACGTCGGATCAACTCTACCAGCCCTCCCTCATTTCCTGCAACGTAAAGATGGATTAGATCCTGATCACTCTTCAATTGAAAATCCATAGAAAAACTACTAAGTTAAATTAATTAAAAACTTTTTTAAAGTAGAGTTCTAATCTATAGGGTTATCTTTAGGGGTTAAGAAATTGTTATCCCAAATAAACCAAATTATCATTTAAAAACCAAATAATATTTTTCACAAAGATACCTAAAACGGAACATTTAACATATTTTAACACTATCAATTGCAATACATAGATGGGCATTATCGTTGCCTTTACCTGTAATTGTCAGCCCATTGCAACCTCTTTAACAAATTGCCGGTTAACCATATACAATTCTCAAACTCATTTGGATACGGCTAAAAATTTTAGGATTTTTGCGTTTTGGCGGAAAGTTCACGGTTTATATTTCATGGTTCATAGCCTGAACTTGAATTTATATGAACTATTCCCTCGCAATTTATGAACCAAGATGGATTATACGGAAAAGCAAATGCCTATGAACTATGAACCATCAGCTATGAACTACATGGAAGCAGAAAAAGATCCGCAACATCATATAATTATAAAAGGGGCCAGGGTGCACAACCTGAAAAATATGGATGTGGCCATACCTAAAAACAAGCTGGTTGTTATTACAGGCATGTCGGGTTCGGGTAAGTCGTCACTTGCTTTTGATACCCTGTATGCCGAAGGTCAGCGGCGTTATGTTGAAAGTCTTTCATCATATGCCCGCCAATTTTTGGGGCGGATGAACAAACCCGATGTTGACTATATTAAAGGTATTGCCCCGGCCATAGCTATTGAGCAAAAGGTGATAACCTCAAATCCGCGATCAACCGTTGGTACCTCGACCGAAATTTATGATTACCTCAAACTTCTCTTCTCCCGTATGGGAAAAACGATTTCGCCTGTTTCGGGCGGTATCGTAAAAAAGGATACGGTTACCGATGTAATCAATTTCGTAATGACCCTCCCGGCCGAAACGCAGGTAACTATATTATGCCCTTTACATCCGCACAACAACCGCAGTTTAAAAGAAGAACTGGCGGTGTTGATGCAAAAAGGCTTTGTCAGGGTGGAGTATAAAGGTAAACTATCCAAAATTGAGGATTTGCTGGAAGATGATAGTATAGTTGATGGTTCATGGTTCATAGATCATGGCAAAACCCGATCAGCAAAAAGTGGCCTTGAACCATCAACTATGAACTATGAACCTGTTAGAATCGTAATCGACCGTATTTCAAAAAATGAGGAAGATGAAACCGTTAGTCGTTTAGGCGACTCAATACAAACTGCTTTTTTTGAGGGTAAAGGCGATTGCTATATAAGGCTCCAGGAACCTGATGCCGATAAGGAACAGGAACGATTTTTCTGCGACAGGTTTGAGCTGGATGGTATCCGCTTTGAGGAACCTAGTCCTAACTTCTTCAGTTTTAACAATCCTTATGGCGCCTGTAAAAGGTGCGAAGGCTATGGCAAGGTGATTGGTATTGATGAAGACCTTGTTATACCCGATAAAAGCAAAAGCATTTACGAAGGCGCTATCGCCCCGTGGAGAGGCGAAAAGATGCGTGAATGGAATGATGCGCTGGTAAAAAGTGCGTTAAAGTTCGATTTCCCGATACACAGGCAATACAACCATCTCACCGAAAAGGAACAACAGCTGATATGGACAGGCAATAAATATTTCCGTGGCCTTAACGACTTTTTTAAGGAAGTTGAAGAACAAACCTATAAAATTCAATACCGGGTTATGTTATCCCGTTACCGGGGAAAAACAACCTGCCCGGAATGTAAAGGAAGCAGGTTGCGTCAGGATGCATCTTATGTAAAAATAAATGGCAAATCGATAACCGATGTGGTTTTGATGCCGCTTGACAAGGCACTGGAGTTTTTCAGCGGGATCCAGCTAAGTGAAACCGATGCCAAAATTGGAAAGCGTTTGCTTACGGAGATCACCAACCGGCTGCTGTTTTTAAACAACGTAGGTTTGGGCTACTTGACGCTGAACAGGTTATCAAATACCCTATCGGGTGGTGAGTCGCAGCGGATTAACCTGGCAACGTCATTGGGCAGCAGCCTGGTAGGTTCGGTTTATGTGCTAGATGAGCCGAGTATCGGCTTGCACCCGCGCGATACACAACGGCTTATCGGCGTTTTAAAGTCATTGCGCGATGTAGGCAATACCGTATTGGTGGTTGAGCACGAAGAGGAAATTATGAAAGCCGCCGACCATATTATTGATATTGGGCCCGAAGCCGGGACGCACGGTGGTAACCTGGTATTCTCCGGCACCTATGCCGAAATTGTTAAGGATGACCATAGCCTTACGGGACGTTACCTTAGCGGGAAAGAAGAAATTGCTATCCCAAAAAGCCGTCGTAAGTGGAATGATTTTATTGAGATAAAGGGCGCGCGCGAAAACAACCTTAAACATGTTGATGTGAAATTCCCCCTGGGTGTGCTTACAGTTGTTACCGGGGTATCGGGTTCCGGGAAAACCAGTTTGGTAAAACGCATTCTTGCACCGGCACTTCAAAAAACACTCGGCAATTACAGCGGCGAACAAACCGGGTCGTACGATAGCATAGATGGTGACTACCAGAAAATTGAACAGGTTGAAATGGTTGATCAAAATCCGATCGGCCGTTCGTCGCGCTCCAACCCGGTTACCTACGTAAAGGCCTGGGACGAGATTCGCAACCTGTATGCTTCGCAGCCGGTAGCAAAGGCTGCGGGTTTAAAGCCATCGGCATTTTCATTCAATGTTGAGGGCGGCAGGTGTGATGTTTGCCAGGGCGAAGGTGAAGTGAAAATAGAAATGCAGTTTATGGCTGATATTTTCCTGACCTGCGAAACCTGCGGCGGCAAACGCTTTAAACAGCATATCCTCGACGTTGTTTACCAGGATAAAAATGTATCCGACGTTTTAAGCATGACCATTGACGAGGCTCTCACTTTTTTTGCAAGAGAGCCTAAGATCATCGGTAAGATAAAACCATTGTATGATGTAGGTTTGGGTTATGTGCAGTTAGGGCAGTCGTCGAACACGCTATCCGGCGGCGAGGCGCAGCGTATAAAACTGGCGTCGTTCCTGGTTAAAGGCAACAATACCAATAAAACGCTCTTCATTTTCGATGAGCCTACTACAGGCTTGCATTTCGCAGATATTAAAAAACTGCTCAAATCGTTCGATGCCTTACTGGAACACGGCAACACCATTATTGTTATTGAACACAATATGGATGTGATAAAATGCGCCGACTGGGTAATTGACATCGGCCCCGAAGGTGGCGACAACGGCGGTAAAGTGGTATTTGAAGGTGTGCCCGAGAATTTGATCAAAGAAAAGGATTCATATACGGGGACGTTTTTGAAGGAACGATTTTGAGTTCTAATTTTCACTTTTGGTAGGGGGCATTAGCGCGTTATTATTCTGATTTTACCTTAAAAAAGGTACTTTTACTTTTGAAGTAATTAGTTTTTAAATCGGGAAAAATATGGCGGACAAATTTATTTCAGTTGGCGGAATCAGATTATTTTACGATGAAAGAAATAAAAATGCGCCAAATACTATTTTCTTTTTTCACGGAAACTCATCCAGCCACAAAACATGGCTAAAACAGTTGGATAGCGAACTGTTAGCCGGCTTCCGCTTAATAGCTTTTGATCTTCCGGCCCACGGCTTATCTGGCGGCGTATCGGCTATTATAAATAATTATACGTTGCCCGCATTGGCTAACTTAATGACCGGCGTTGTTGAAAAACTGGCACATAACTGCCCATTTATATTGGTTGGTGTATCCTTAGGCACAAACATTATAGCCGAAATGATGGCCGACGAAATTCGTCCTAAAGCTTTGTTATTGGCAGGGCCTTGTATAGCGGGGATAGACTGTACACCGGATAAATTTATGATACCCGGTACCAAAATCGGTGTTGGTTTTATCGATGAACCGGATGAAGCGGATATATTAGCTTTGATACAATTGGCTATAAACTATCATAGCGTCCAACAAACGGCAGATTTAACTAAGGACTTTAAGGCTGTAAAGGACTGCTTTCGTTCCGGTATAGGGCAATCAATGGCAGATGGTGCGTTAAGTGATGAAGTAGCACTACTAAAAGAGAAGGATATTCCTATATTGGTAATATTTGGTGCTGATGACCAGGCTATATACCCTGACTATTTAGACAATGCGCCATTTAATATATGGGAAAATGAAATTGTAAAAATAGGGGGGGCGGGGCATTGGGCACACCTGGATGAACCTGAGATATTTACAAAACTACTGGCCGATTTTTCTGTTGAAATATTTAATAAAGCTGATTTTTGATTGCAAAACCCACTAGTTCAGCAGTATTGTTCGCATTGCACTTCATCATCATATTTCTTTTGTGATTAATTACCGTATATTCACTTATAAATAATTTATCGGCAATTTGTTTGCTGCTCAAACCGTCTATAAGCCAAAGCAAAAGTTCCTTTTCTCTTTTTGTAAAAAAGCGGTCTTCCCCATTTAAATAATAGTGTTTTTTTGAAATAACGGCGGTGCCGCCAAAGCCACCAGTATCATTAATTTTTTCTATCACATCAATAACCGGATTTTCATTTTTATAATGCTCTATATTCGTAATAATGCCATAGCTAAGCAATGGGTTGCCATTTACGTCCGATTTTATAAAACAATTACGCTGCAATAAATTAACATACTCACCACGCTTATTCCTAAGTTTGAAATTATAGTTAAATATATAATTAGGGTGTTCATTTGCCGGTATAGTATTTAATAGCCTGAACCTGTCCGGAAATATTTCCTTGTCCAAAAGCCGCAAATGGTCTTTATCATAAATATCAAGCACTGTGTCAATAGTATTATTAAGAAAACGATCGATATCGTACCCAATTAGATTTTTTACACCATTTGATGTAATCATGTACTTGCCGGTAGTATAATCCAACAAATAAATCCAGGGGATACAATGGCTAAATAAGGGCTGTGCAAGGCTGCCAATATTCAATAAACCATCAGGTATAAGTAACATCGGTTCCGACGATGCAGAAGATTGCGCCTGAAGGTGCTTTTTGTAGTTTATCCACGAAATTTCATTTGTTGCCATAAGCTTATATTTCCGTGTGACTGTAAGTAACTGATAAATAAGCAACTAAAAGTAAAACATAATTCTGAAAATAGCAAGAAATTGCTATTTGTTGAAAATTGCTGTTTCATTAATTTTAAACTACTGAATGATGATTCCTTCGTACTAACAGCAAAATTAAATAATTAATCATGAAAAAGCATTTATGGAAACTAATGGTTATTTTTTTGGTCGCCGGGATGTTAACTTCCTGTACCAAAAGCAGCCCTACACCTGTCAACAATAATAGCGGAAACAATGGTAACGGTGGAAGTTTACCCGCGTATACGTTTAGCGCACCGCAATTATTTACAAACGAAACTCCAATTTTTATTACCCCTTTTTCAGTGAGAAGCGCACCCTTTCCACAGCTCTCAAGTATACAGGGAAGCATTATTTTAAAGGGGGTAAGTGTCCGCAGTACCTCAATCCCTTCATTACCGTACGATGACATTAATTATAGTGTTTTCAATAATGGTTATACAACAAATACCGATTTCCCACAAGTAAAAGGGTTTCCCATAAACTATAATTATACTACCGCTGAGTTATATGACTATATTAATTGTTTTACCATTGACTCCAATGGAGCAAACGTTTATGCAGAAAGTGATAATAAAGTGCTGTATAAATTTAATACGAGCACACATGCCTACTCAATTATTTCAACTGGTTTGGGAATAGGCGCATGCATAAAAATTGTTACGTCAGGTGAAACAGTAATGTCTACAGATTCTTTGAATGGCGCCTTATTGCTAATTAATGACAACGGAAATAAACAAGTTATCGCTTCGGGGCTGGGACATCCAGGCGTGTTTGACGTTTTCAATAATGACTATTATGTAGTAGACGATTTACAATCCGGATCTGTATTAAAGATCACACCGAACGGATCCGTTACTTCAATTTTAACTAACCTTAATTGGCCAGCTAATATATGTTTCGATAACAACGGCAATTTTGTGCTGCAAACGTTAAAAACAATGGCAATAACGGGACCTAATATGCGTGTGTACGCCATCTACACAGCCGATGCGAAAAAAATCACTGACTTAACTGATAATAACGGGAATTTAATTCAATCCAATTTCCCGGGCTTTATAATAACTCCGTTATTTATTGACTCGAACAACAATCTTTTCTTCTCCCAGCTTAGTGGGGTATTGAATCCCAATGTAGATCCTCCGGCACCTGCTGACAATCCGTATGGTGCGGGAATATATGAAATGCAATTGATAAAACAGTAAGGGCCTTTAATAGGCAGATAACGGCCTACTATTGCTGATGCGGGCCGCATAAACGTTATTCGAAAATTCATTTTTAAATTAAATATCATGAAATATATTAAAATACTTTTTATCGCGCTGAT
>DASXMZ010000395.1:0-8517 GCA_036495385.1 Mucilaginibacter sp.
CCTTCTGTATCGCCTGTATAAAGTTGATGATCTCTGCCTTTTCCTTGCCGCTGACCTGCCCAACCGTCGGATTGGAGTTCTCCGTAAATTGCTTTTGTTCTGCCGTTTGCTTCGCTAATTGCCTTGCTGTCTCTAATTTGCTCATAATCTATTTTCGTAATAATCTCCGCCCATTTAAAGGCATTGCCTAATGACTGTCCTTTTATTTTGAACCCGTTGTGGAAATAAGTAATGCCTGTAACCCTTCCGGTCGATGCCTGGTTGAAAAGGAGATGAACTCCTGTTTGTTCACCTTTTCTGATCAGCTCCGGAACATTGAGATTTTTTTGACTAAGTAAATCTTTCATCATTTCCTGAAGCAGCATTTTTTCAGATGGCTTCCCGGTGCGCATTACCATTTCCAGTTCATCTTTACCAGCAGCGCGCTGATGTACCTGGCTACTTGGCGCTACAGGTACCAAGTTATATTGTCTCTCGATACTTCTTAATATATTTTCGCTTTTATTATAATTGTTGCTGTCGGATACCACGCTGCCATCGAAAGATATCCGATTGACTAACAGGTGTAAGTGGGGATGGTCTGCATCGTAATGACGAAATATAAAATACTGGTTGTTTGTAAAGCCCTGGGCTTCCAGATACTGGTGCGCGATATTTAGCAGCACGCTATTTTGTATCGGGCTATTTTCTATTCGTTTATTATGCAGCCGGGTATTATTTATCCGGGGATTTTGTAGCCGGTTATAATTTATCTGGTTATTTTCTATCAGATCGTCCTTTGAAAAATTAAGACTGGTATGGTAAACGTAGCGGTTGAGATTTGGCCTTAATTCGCGAACCAGTTCAACTTCCCGCCTGATCTGCTCTTTATCCAAACTATTAAAATTGGTATCCAGCAACTCTGCCGTTTGGTTCGGGTCGGGATGATTCAATTTTTTCAGATTATAATTGAGCGCTCCCATGAAGCTTTTACCGATTTTCTGACTGGCGATCATATTTGATTAACAGGTTAATTAACTGTTGCTGCTGTTGCCCCAATTGCAGCAGTAATTCAGGAAGGGCCGGGCTGACCTTCCTAAGGTGTGCCAGGCGGGTAAGCTGATTTAGGTTGACCCCGATTTTTTTCAATTCCAAATAAGTGTCCAGGTCCAGCTTTGCCATTTTAGGTTCAGGAAATTTCCCTTTGAAAACTTTGTCACGAACTAATACCGCTGGCGTTTTGCCGCAAAAGAAAGCTAGATCGTCCAACTTCTTCAGTTCAGCCGGCGATAGCCGGACTGTGAAATTGACTGAACGCCTTTGTTCGTCAGCAAGTTTTGGTCTTGCCATTAGTCCTTAATCGAGGTGAATAAAGACAAGCCAGCAAGCAAAGAATTAAGAAAATGTTGTTTTTCCATAATGAGATTATTCAAGAAATGAATTGAAATCGCGAGGAAACCTGTTCCTCATTATGGAAGATTGATGGTTTACAGCAATGCTGTTCAACCAATGTTGTAAAGATAGCTATTGGCTTTAAAAAAAGAAAAAAAAGTTTTGAAGTGCCGAACGAAGTGAAGCATTTCAGGGTCCGGGTATCCCGGCAAGCCGTTTTCGCATGGCGAAAACATGGCTTGCTTTAAACGGTTGGAGATATGAAATTGGAATAATTTAAATGCCTTTTTGAAGGTTATAGTTTGAAAACTTTGCTAGCAAAAAAGAAATTTGTTCTCGTTGAATTCAGATTTAATCTTGTAATTGATATTTCATACATAATGTTCAGTTATCGTTGATTGGGACCACAAAAATGTAGAATTCAGCGGCGACGATAAAGCAATGGTTAAGGTATTGGCAGATTCACCTCACGCTATTCATAAATGCCAAAATATTTAGAATACCCTAATAAGTCCCAGATTAGAATACTTTGCCGTGTTCAAAATCTAACTCCTTTCACTATAAAGTCCATAAACTTCTGGCCAAATTCTGTAATCCACATCCATTGGAAAGGTTTACTATCACCCATACCGCCTCCTATTCCTTTATCTACTAATAATCCCTTAGCATACAGCGTTTGCTTATAATATAAATATTCTGATTCCGGGATGTTGTAATATGCCGCCTTGCGAAACCCTTGCAACGATGTTACCTGTTTATTATATCGCTCGACCTTTTGTTGATCCGACTTTAATTTGGCTGTTGCCACCTCTCTCTTTTTTAGGTCTTCTTCCGTATTGCCAGGCATTTTATTGATTTTTTCCTGACCCGAAGTTGTTTTGGCAATAACTTTCGCTCGTAAGGGGTCAATAGTCTCAAAGGCCTCAATAAATGCCAGGTGCTCATTTAAAATCCAAATAGCGAGTTCATTCAAAGTGCTTATCAGGTCGAGATATGTTTCTGCATTTTCAATATCCTCATGAGGTTGATGAATTTGGCGGATCAACACATCCCGAAACCGGATATGTTTTTCCCTGGATTTTGTTTGCAAGACCCGCCTAACTACAGATTCAAATAGATCGCTGAATTCTTCCGTTTTTAGAGTCTCGGTATCAATATTGGGATTGTCAAGAAAAAAGGCAGTCAATAAATCGGTAAAACTATTTAAGCGATCTTGTTTGATCCTGCTACGGTAGTCAAAGAATACTTCGTTTAAGGCACCACCTGCAAAAGGCACTGCGCTAAATAAAGATTTGGCTAAAGAAATAGCTGCTTCCTGAATATCAGTTTTTTTCATGATTAATAAAATTTATGCGTAATGTAATAGATTGTAAATTAAAAGTGAGAAAAATTCTCACTTTTAATTGTTTTTTAGATTATTTTGCTTATATTTGTGAATAAATCTCATAAAATAGAATAATATGTTATTGGAATTCACTGTAGGTAATTTTCTTTCATTCAGAGATAAGAAGACAATTAGCTTTAATGCTACAGCGGTCAAAGAATATGTTGACACCAATCTTATCCATACTGAACGGCATACACTGCTAAAAGGCGGTGTAATTTATGGCGCTAACTCCAGCGGTAAAAGTAATTTGATCAAGGCCATGTCGACCATGCGCAGACTGGTATTGCAAACGTTTGAACGGTCTTCAACCTCGGAGCTCGAAGTCACTCCGTTTTTATTACAACTTGAAAACGAAGATCAGCCATCATTTTTTGAGGTTTTATTCCTAATCAATGATATAAGGTACCGCTATGGGTTTGAGGTTGATAATGACTCGGTTAAAGCAGAATGGTTATTTGAGGCAAAAAAAAATGCAGAAAAACCATTGTTTATGCGGGAAAACGATGGCATTGAGGTTATGAAGGCTTTTAGCGAAGGCAAAGACCTTGAAGTTAAAACGAGGGATAACGCTTTGTTTCTCGCCGTAGTGGATCAGTTTAACGGAAAAACCGCCAAATCTATCATGGCGTGGTTTAATAATTTTGTCACTATTTCGGGTCTAAGCCACGAAAATTATACAGGGATTACTTTTACTCTTCTGGATAATGATAAGACTAATCGTTTATTACAAGATTTTTATAATACCACCGATCTTGGATTTGACAATGTAAAGTTGAATAAGAAAGAATTTGATGCTTCAAGGCTGCCAAAAGATATGCCCGAATCCATTATGCAGGAATTGAGCACCAAAATGCAGGGAAAAATGATGGTCAATGCCACTACCCTACATAAAAAATACAATAAACAAAATAAGGTTATCGGATCGGTTGAATTTGATATGGATAGCCAGGAATCATCCGGCACCAATAAAGTATTCAATATATCAGGGCCTGTTTTTGATGTGCTCAATGATGGAGGTGTGTTGGTTATCGATGAATTAGATGCCAGCCTTCACCCTTTGTTGACCCTGGCGATCACCAAGCTTTTTAATTCAAAGGAACACAATCCTAAAGATGCGCAACTCATTTTTGCCACCCATGACACCAATCTTTTATCATACGGAAATTACAGAAGGGATCAAATCTATTTTGTAGAAAAAGATCAATATGGCGCTTCGGATTTGTACTCATTGGTGGAATATAAAGAAGAAGGTGCAATAAAGGCGATACGCAAGGATCGTTCTTTTGAAAAGGATTACATACAAGGACGTTACGGCGCTATTCCGTTTATCGGGAATCTATCAAATATCGCAAAGGAATGGCAAGAAAGATAAAAATACCCAACGAGCATTTAAAACGATTTGCCCATGCTGAGCAAAAACGAAAACACGATATACGTTCAAAAAGAAGGTACTATCTGATTGTTTGCGAAGGCTCCAAAACGGAACCAAATTATTTTGAAAGCTTGAAGCAAGATTTGCCTAAAGGGATTTTAACGGCTTTTCAAATTGATATTGAGGGAACAGGCAGAAATACCATGTCATTAATCGATGAAGCAATACGCCTTAAAGGAGTTTATGAAAAACAGGCCAGCAGGCCGATTGATAAATTATGGACTGTATTTGACCGGGATAGTTTTTCCGCGAATGATTTTAACAACGCAATTATCCGCTGTAAAAATGCTAATCCAGAGGTCGGATGTGCCTGGAGTAATGAAGCGTTCGAACTTTGGTATTTGCTTCATTTTCATTATTACAATAATGGCATGAGCCGCAGGGATTATCAGCGTATGATCGAAGAAAATCTAAGGCCTGTTGTGGGTGAAGGCTATGAATATCAAAAGAACAGTACAGAAATGTATATCCTATTAAAGGAGCATGGAAGTATAGAAAATGCTATACGTAACGCAGAGCGGCTGGCAGAAGATTTTGAAGGGCGGGAAGACTATTCAAACCTTAACCCCGGCACCATGGTGCATAAACTGGTTGAGGAATTATTTAATCTAAAATAGAAGCATGAAAATTACAAAACTTAAATTAAAGGGCTTTAGGAACTTCAAAGATACAATAATAAATGTAACGAAGAAGACCTTAATAATAGGTTCCAATGATATTGGAAAGTCCAATATGCTATATGCGATGCGTGTTTTACTTGACCGGGGACTTTCAGAATGGGACGTAGAGCCAAAGGATTCGGATTTTTATTGCTATGACGATACGAATGAACTTAATGTCATTATCAAATTCGAGGAAGTTACTGAAGATTGTGTTGTATCCAAATTGCCGGGGAAAATCAGCGATGACGGAGTATTATATCTTGCTTATAAGGCGTGGAAGGATACACATGAATACAAATTCTACGCTGGCCCATCCATGAGTAAACTGGAGGAAATCCAGGAAAGATATTATCGCAAGGTTTTACATTTAAAATATATAAGCAGTAACCGTGATCTGCATGGTTATATAAGAAAGGAAAAAAAGAATCTTCTCAAAGAGGCACAGGGAAAAAGAACGAAAAAAGAGGTTGAAAAGGATGACAAAAGTTTGTCCGATATAGAAAAAAATCTAACCTCTGTCAATGATAAAATTATTGGTCTGTCCTATGTAAGCAAAGCAACTGAAGCCATCAATACAGAATTACAGGAACTGTCTTTTCATCACGCTGGCCAAGAGGTTGTATTTGATGTCGGCGCATCCAATGTAAGTTCATTCGTTGAAAACCTGCATTTGGCCTCCAAAGTAAATACTTCTAATTTGGCAATAGGCGGTGACGGCAGAAACAATCAAATCTACCTGGCTCTGTGGGCTGCTAAAAATGAAATTCAGGACGACAACCCACTGGAGGTGGTTTTTTATTGTATAGAAGAACCTGAAGCCCACCTTCATCCTCATCAACAACGCAAGTTAGCAGAATACTTGGTTAATACTTTGAAAGGGCAAGTATTTATTACGTCTCATTCACCACAAATAGCTTCTGAGTTTTCCCCGAATTCGATTGTCAGACTTTTGAATAAGGATAAGAGTACAAAAGCAGCAAGCGGAGGCTGTAGCAAAATAATTGAAGATTCAATTTATGAATTCGGTTATCGGTTAAACGTTATTGCTGCCGAAGCTTTTTTTTCTCATGCAGTGCTTTTAGTGGAAGGCCCATCGGAAGTTCTTTTTTATAAAGTATTGGCAAGAGAGTTGGCCGTTGATCTGGATAAATTAAACATAAGCATATTAATGGCCGATGGTGTCGGATTCGAAACTTTTGTAAAGGTACTCCACGCCCTGGAAATTGACTGGGTAGTGAGAACGGATAATGATGTATTTAAAATTCCAAAAAAGATAGAGTATAGGTTAGCCGGTATTCAGCGTGCCTTATCAATTTTTAAAAACAATTGTGCAACTGACACTGAAGTTGAAAAGCTTATTACTTCGAGTGCTAAAACACTCAGCGGGTTTTCTACAAGCGTACCACCAAAAGCAAGTATCGAGGCGGCTGGTAAGTTCAGATCAGAGCTAAAGAAATACGATATTTTTGTCTCTGACATAGACCTGGAAAATGACCTTTTAAATGAAGGATTAGAAAGCATAACCTTAACACATTTAGGGGTTGATGACAAAGATGAGGCGCTAAAGTTGATGCAAAAAAGGAAGGCAACCTTCATGTTTGAGTTTTTAAAGACAAATGCGAAACACTTAAAGACTTTAAAAATGTCCAAACTCGCAGAGCCGTTGTTTGCATGTCAAAAGCTTATTGAAGGATAGTTATGGTTCCTACGACGCAGCAACAAAAAATAATTGATTCCCCTGGGTGTTTGGTAATAATTGCCAACCCAGGCAGCGGGAAGACTTTTGTTCTTTCTGAGAAAATAAAATTGATATTGCCAAAGCTATACCACTTCCAAGGAATAATTGCTATTTCTTATACGAATAAAGCGTCCAATGAACTTAAACAAAGGTGTTTGAAAAACGGCCTTGCTCCCCAGGGTTCATTTTTTGGAACAATGGATAAGTTTTACCTGTCCGAAATCGTTGTCCCCTTTGCCAAGCAATTATTCGGTATCCCGAAAAATGAAATAAATGTTGTAAAACGTCAAGACCTGGCAGAAGAACTGCGGGATGAGTTAAACTGGTTAGACGAGGATTTCGACCCTGAAAAATTACAAAAGGAGCATATGGGTTTCTTGAAAAAAATGTTTTTGCAAGGTCAGATAGTTTTGGAATCAGTCGCATTACTTGCGCTTTATGTTTTCGATAACAGTAGAGCCTGTAAAAATTACCTAAAGGCAAGATATGCCTATTTATTTATTGATGAATATCAAGATTGTGGTAAGGAGCAGCACGCACTTTTTTTAAGAATTAAAAATATTGGACTGGTTGCGATTGCTGTGGGGGATGCCAACCAATCAATTTTTAAGTTTTCTGGTAAAAGTTCTGAATTTCTCATCGATCTTGGCAAAAGAAAAGATGAATTTGAATTATTCCCACTTGATTATAATCATCGTTGTCACCCGTCTATTATTAACTACTCACTTTTGCTTTTAAATGATAAGGCAGAATTATTGATGGCAGACAGCATCCATGTATTTGAAAAGAAGGTGACTGGAAATGAGGTGCAAATTGCCCAATGGCTGGCGGTAGCTATTCCTCAATATAAAAAAGGCTATAAGGTTAATGCAGCCAATAAGATCGGCATCCTTGTGAGAAATAGCCGTACAGGTAAATTAATTAATGATAACTTATCACTGCCACATAAATACTTTGAAACAACAAGCCTTGACGAAGATTTTACAATTTGGTCAGGAATTTTCAGGGAATTGCTGACCATTGTATTTGATAGTAAGCTATCAAAGACGGAATTTGTCGGAAAATACATTGATCCGGACACCAATCGGGGGCGCGCAATCAGTATACTAAAAGCAATAAAACAGCTTGAAGATGACTTTGGAGCAGACGATAAGAATGCAGTTAAGATTTTGGATCAATTTGAACAGCTTGCAAAATCGCTTCATCCAACGGGGTATAATCAGAAATCAATTGAATTATTAAAGGAAATAATATCCAGTTCAAAATTACTTGACGCTTATAAACCGGCGCTCGATGAAGAAGTACAAATCATGACTTTACACAAATCTAAGGGGTTAGAATTCGATGTGGTGTTTCACTTGGATATGTACGAGTGGATACTTCCTAAAAAGGAAATAGAGAACCGACAACAATTTTTCACGGATATAACTCAGGATTTGAATTTGCATTATGTCGGTATAACAAGAGCGAAAAAAAGCTCTGTTCTTTGCTATAGTACTCAACGGACGAATTATAAAAACGAACAAAAGACTGGCAATTCGTCTGAGTTTTTGGATATACCTGTATTACAAAATAAACGACTTCCATCACCATTTTAAATCAAATGAAAATACTTCATACTGCAGATTGGCATATAGGTCAGCTTTTTCATGAATACGACCGTACTTATGAGCATCAAAAGTTTCTGGAATGGTTAGTACAAATAATCAAAGATCAGCAAATTGATGTTTTGTTGATTAGCGGTGATATATTTGATTTATCGAATCCGGCTGCTGGTTCAGTAAAAATGTTTTATACGTTTTTAAACAGGTCAGTAAAAGCCAACCCTCAAATACAAATCATTGTAACTGCCGGTAACCATGATTCTGCAACACGCCTGGAATCCCCCAAGCCACTTTTAGAATCATCAAATATTCACATTGTTGGA
>DASXMZ010000396.1:0-2263 GCA_036495385.1 Mucilaginibacter sp.
ATTCCGAACAGAGAAGTTAAGCCCGCCAGAGCCGATGGTACTGCAGTAAAATGTGGGAGAGTAGGTCGGTGCCAAATCTTATCGTAAAAGTCCGTGATCTTTTGATTGCGGACTTTTTGCGTTTATAAGTCCGAAGGAGCCGATCCCGTACGTGCCGGAAAGGACTTTCTTGTTTTATACCTTTTGTAGGGCAGTCTGCAACAATAGCAATTATTCAGCTGTTGTAGGATCTATCGTGCTAAACACCCGACTTACCGAATTCGCTGGGAACCCGCCTTGTTTTGCATGTTCACGAACGCTTGCTTCGTCGGGGGCAATGTAAACACAATAAATTTTATCGGCAGTTACAAAGCTGTTTACCCATTGTATCTGTGGTCCCATTTTGTTTAATACTCCGCAAGATGTCTGCGAAATGCTTTTCAACTGTTCATCTGTCAGTTTGCCGGCGCCGGGAATTTCCCTTTCAATTACATACTTTGGCATAGTTACGTGATTTAAATTAAGAAAATAGTGAATTAAATTGGTTCAACCTACCTGGCAGGCAATTAACGAGGGGACATTTGAAGCGATTATCACAATGCCAGGGAAGTCTTAAACTAAGATGTAACATCTTAATTATTGTGCTGATACATAATTAAATAAAGATTTTTGAATATGCAAACCGAAAATATTTTTTTCGAATAAACGGCCAGCGTTTTTTGAGGATTTTTTCTATTTACAGTTTTCCCTTAACAGCAAAAGATACTTACGAGTTTCTTCGTTTTCGACGAATATCGAATCATGAATTTCAAATATCGAAGATTAAAAATGCACCAGATTCATTTTTTACATTTGTTTAGCTAATTTGCACACTTCAAATTAGTATGATACTCGTTATTTTAAACACGCTTTTTTGCCTGGCTTTTTTAGCCTTTGCTTACGTAAACCTTAATGATGTTGATGCAGCGTTATGGGTAACCATTTATATGGTTGCCGCCATTTGCTGCGGGCTTGCAGTATTTGGAAAGTACTATCCCATAATTAATATTTTGGCGATCGCTTTTTACCTGGTTTATGCGGTAATCTTATTCTTCGGTAAGGATGGCGTACGCGATTGGATAGTTAAATACAAAAGACCCAGTATTGTAGAAACCATGCAGGCCGAAAAACCTTATATCGAAAAGACGCGTGAATTTTTCGGGCTTCTTATTGCGGTCGCTGCGTTAGCTATCGATATTTTTGCCAGGTAAAAAACAGTCTTTATTTGTACGAAGGCTTGCTAAATTTTGCGGTTACCCACTTAATCTGCCCCTTTCAATCCCTCATAAATCTCAGCTGATAACAAACCACTGCCGCCTCCATAATGCTGCACAATCACGATTCCCGGATTTTTAGAAGTAAAGTATAAACGTAGCTTTTCATCGCTTTCTTTTGAAATACCGCTGCCCAATAAAACCAATTTATAGGTTTGAGTGTCAAATGCCGCGGTAGCTTCGCCATCGGTAACGGCGCCCGTGGCATTCCAATCAGGACTATTGTTTATCAACCTTACGATGGTTTGCAGGATCCCTTCGTGCCTGCAAATAACCAGAATTTCTATTTTGCTCATTTTAGCCCCCTCTAAACGGCGCAGCCCTCATGAGCGCCATTAAAAATTATTATTTGCGAATAATCTCCCCCGGTAGGGGAGACTTTTATTTTTAGTAGTGTATTTTAAAGCCCCTCTCTACCGGAGAGGGGTTTGGGGTGAGGCTCAAAACTTCATCGGTACTTCCATTAGCAAAAACTCGGTTTCAGTTTCCGCGGTGATGGAGAATTTATCCGTATCCCAAATGCCGAAGCCGTCGCGGGTGTTTAGTAATTGGTCGTTAATTTTAACATCACCACTCAAAACAAAAACATAAACGCCGTTGCCCCTTGCCTTTATGGTATAGTCGGTGCTAACACCTTTATCAAACTTGCCAAGGTGAAACCAGGCATTCTGATGGATCCACACACCTTCATCACTGGCATTTGGCGATAGTATCTGCTGCAATTTGTTATGCCGGTCTTCCAGGTTTAATGTAATCTGGTCGTACCGGGGTTCCACATTTCTTTTATTGGGATAAACCCATATCTGCAAAAACTTAACCCTGTGCGCCCTATCCTTATTATACTCACTATGATAGATACCGGTTCCGGCGCTCATAGCCTGTATATCGCCATTTTTTATAACGGCAACATTGTTCATACTGTCTTTGTGTTCCAGGTCGCCTTCAAGAGGGATAGAAATGATTTCCATATT
>DASXMZ010000397.1:0-14704 GCA_036495385.1 Mucilaginibacter sp.
ATATAAAAACCAACCTTCAAAGGCAAAGAGGAGCACTTCCCCGCCATTATAAAAAACATAAGGAACCGCAAACGCCTGTTGGCAGATTATAAAAACGACACTAAGGGCTGAAATGAATGGCGTAAAACCGATTTTTTTGAAAAAAGCGTAAAAGCCGGCTAAGCCCAATAGTTGCGCCACAGTAATAGTTATGGCTATTGCCCGGCCGGTATTAACACCGGCAATTAATTTAAAAAGCCATGGAATAAGATATTGGCCGGGAGACCACCACGTTAAAAATTCGCTATAGTTCTGCGAAATATCTCCCTGATCGGGACTTGTAAAAACATTAAAACTTCCACCAAGCTGCATGCACCGTAACACCTGGAACCCCATTCCCGGATCAGGGAAAATTGCAGGGGGGATGTAAAATAGTATTACGCCCGATATGAGCACCGCTATGCCCGTTATTAAAAGAAGAATTTTATAAAGGTTTTTATTTTTTGAGTCCATTTAAAATGGTTTATTCTATTGTTCTTGAACGTATTTTTACTGCCGGGTTGCCCTGGTAAATTGAATACGCTTCTAAATTTTTTGTTGCGACCGATCCGCTGGCCAATACCGCATGGGAACCAGCAACTACACCCGCATTCACCACTGCAAATGCCCCAATCCACACTCCATCGTTTAATATTATCTCTTTTGTGATTAAGTCAAAAGACGATTTTTTATAATTATGATTTCCGGTGAGTAAAACGGCTCCTTGTGATATACATACATTATTGCCAATGGTGACCGGCACCAGGCAATCTATCCAGACATTTTCGCCGATCCACACCTCATTGCCGACAGTAAGCCACCACGGATATTTTATGTTTACGCATGGCTTAATTTCGACTTCATTGCCAATTTTTGCTCCAAATAATCGTAGCAACCAATTTTTAAAGGCATAGAATGGGAATAAACTGGATTTGAAAACCAATGCATTAACATAATACCATAACGCTCTCTTTAAAGCATTTCCACCAGGATTGTATGGGAAGTTATTGTACGTGAATAGGTTGGTCTGTTTCATTGCCAGTTTTATTATCGCTATGTCTCACCCAAAAGTAAAGGCTGAAAGCGATGATCAAGTACATTATAATATTAAAAATAGTGTGATGATCAAGTATCGTTGCATCATTTTTAGTCCCAAATAAAGCAAGCAAAACTAAACGGATTGTATTTAAAAATTCGATAGTTAAAACCCCGCTGGTTAAAAAAATGATCTTTGATTTAAGTTTTTGAGGATAGGATAAAACAAATGCAGCAAAAAAACTGATAATACCAAGGCCAAGGCATGAATAAACCACTTTTACAATGCCGTGCCCTGCAGTTAAAATACTAAATTCGTCATTGATGGCCGTAAAACCGAGAAATCGAAGTATTCGTACGCTGCCGCTCAACAGTGATTCACGCAGCCAGCTGATGTAGTTAAAATGAGACGCCATGAACGCGCTGTAATGGTGACTGCCGGGAGTGGTAAGGCTGAAAAAGAATATATTAAAATAGTAAAAAACCGGGAGGAGTACTATAAACGAAAATATGAATCTCAACAGTTCGTTTTTGTTGGTGGCCTTAACGATATATTTTTTTTGCTGCTGAATAATTTCATCAATTTTTATATCAACAACTAACCTGAACCAGAACCCCTGTAGAAAATGAAATATTACACCTGTACGGCCGTCAAGAATCCCCAACTGGAAGAACATCCGGTAAAGAAAATAAATCATTGGCCTAACGTATCGCGGCAGTCGCCACCATAATTGTTTTAGCCAGGCAGTACGTTCATCCGGTGAGCCCCAGAAATGAGGTTTAACAGTTTGTGATCTCATTTGGTTGATACGCTCAACTTCCTCATGCGCCAGAAGATCGCTGTAACGATTGTGCTTATTTATCCAGAACGATATATTGTTTTCCTTTAAGTTTTCTTCTAAAATATATCCATCTTTCCATATTAAAGTATTTCCAGGCACAATAAAACGATGGTCCATATTTTCATTCAGATCCGAATAACCAATGCCATATCGTATCATTTTTAGCAGGTAAAAAGGATAGTAACCACCATGCTTTATCCATTTTCCCTTGAAAAAATTTTTTCTGTTAAAGTATATTCCGTCAATGTGCTTATAGTCTTCATCACGAAAATCAAGCAGATATTTCTGTAATTCGGGGGTTACGATATGATCTGCGTCCAAACAAACAATCCATGGAGTTTGGATATCAAAATTTTTAAGGGCGTAGTCCCATTGGCGGGGATGATTTTCAAAAGGGTGTTGTAAAATCGTTGCACCAAATTTTTCACCTATTGCTAAAGTGTTATCAGTACTGCCCGAGTCCAAAATAAAAATAGGGACACTTAGAGAACTCACTGATTCCAGTAATCGCGGGAGATGTGTCTCTTCGTTGTAAGTAAGTACAATAAATGAAAACTGACTAGTCAAGATAATTTAGCTTTGATAATCATCGATTTCCATAAATATGGAACTCTGCCGCAACCTTTAAAAGCAATTACAGTAAAACCTGCATTAGTCAGTATTCGACTCAAAGTTGCCTTTGACCAAAATTTTATGTGGCCGCCATGCCACATTGGGCTAAAATGTGCATCCCATTTATTAAAAATGCTTAGGAAAAGGTTTTTTATGTAACCGTGGTATGGCGTTGATATGATAATTTCACCTTCGCCCTTTAACGTTTGTTTGCAAAAATCAATAAAGCCTTGCGGATCATATAAGTGCTCAATCACTTCCGTTGAAATGATGGTGTCAAAATTTAAATTTTGAAGTTCAACAGGTAATTTGCCTGTTGAAAGGTCCTGTAAGAAAAACCTATCGGGGTTAACCTCGCGTGCGATTGTAATACCGTCTACCGAAGCATCCGTCCCATATGCATTATACCCTTTTGATAGCAGGTAGTTTACCAGATGACCATTTCCACAACCTAAATCCAATATACATCGGTTTTCATTTGGGTTAAGCAAGGATAATAATCCGGATTGCAAATAGTTAAAAGTGTGGCTGGGCTCATCACTTGGAAATCCATAATCTTTGTACGCTGTCATTTTTTATTCAATTTTAAAGCCCCCATATTTTAAAGCCGGCCTACGCTACCCCAGCAATTACGATAAACTATATTCGTTTCAAAATGTGCGTAGCTACCAATATTTTTTGGATTGCCAACATGCTAAAATAACTCCAAAACACAGAATTAATAAGGAACTCGAAACTGAGCCCCCTCCAAAAAATTTGAAACAGGCCGCTGAAAATAAGCGCAGTTCCTAAAGTGTATCCCCCGAATAAATTTTCAGCTTGCAGAGAAATTAGCTGTGCAATAGCTCCATACAAAAATAGTCCGATAAAAATACCGAACACGCCGCCTGAAAGATAGCAATCGACAATAAAAGCCGGTTTTGCTGAAACATTTGAACCCCTCGAAATTACACCATTACTATAAACCCGCTCCATAACCAGGTTTTCGGTTAAAGGCTTGGACGGCCAGAATGCCCTGGGTACAATAGCTATTGCGGATTGCTCTAATAGCTTAAATCCATAATAGTCATTGTACTGGGGTGTTGCCTGCACAAAAAGTGTAAACATATCAATTTCACTTAACCTGTAAACTAAAAACGACCAATTACTATTATCTCCTGTCTGCTCGCTTCCAATGGCAGCATCGAGGGCTACTTTATAAGAATTTTCAGCACTATCCCCTCCAGACCACGCATTTTGACGAAAAACGGAGTTATAAATAGGAAGAAACATAAAAAGCAACAATAACGCCGGAGCGAAAACAATAAATACAAGCTTTTTATAATTAGGATATAAAAATATTCCCAACACTAATACGCTGAGAATTATGGGCTCTTTGAAGCCGGAAATGAGTGCCTGGTAAAAGTTTGATACATAAAGTAAAATACAAAAAAAAGTAGCCCATATCTTTTTTAAAGGGATTGCAAAAGCAAGGGCAAGCGTGCCCGAAATGAAGCTCAATGAGTCTAATTGAAAGTAAAACTGACTTAAGCCAGGGACTTGCAAAAATATAATAGATAGTGGTAAAGTGACGAAAGCGGTTATCAATAATAGATTTGCAATTTTTTCTTTTTCAATATGATATTTCTGTTTTTTAGGATACTTCATGAAAAAAGTAATCCCCGTTACAAATGCCGCGTGACCCAGTGCGTAATAGCGCTGACAGCGTGCTGTTAATTCAATTTCTTGCGTATCAAATGTAAAATAGGAACTATTAATTTTATGGAAATCATCAAATCCCATAAGGCTCAGAAAATAAAAAATTGAACTAAATGCCATATAACCTGCAAATATTATCTGTACCAGAAAAATGGGGCGCATTATCTGTTCGGCTATGGAAAGATCTTTTGGAAGTGGCCTTATCCAGCCGCTCAAACTTAAACCGAGGATTAGGAAAGAACCCAGCCATGCAATCCAATAAGATAATACTGGGTCGGACTGAAACAATAGCGAAAGCAGCCATGGAAGATAAAGTACTAAATATCTCTCAAGTTGATTATTCATTGTTAACTATTGATTCAATTGACATTACCTGGTTTTCAAAGTTCCAATCTTTAATCATTTCTTTTGATCGGTGCCCCATTTTTTTTAATTCATCTTTACCAATATTTAGCAAATCGTTTAACTTAAAAGTTAAGTCGGTTAAATCTCCGCTTTTAAATATTGCTCCATTATAACCCGGTTTAACAAGGTCAACAGCTGCGCCAACCTTATCCGACGATAAAATCGCCTTTCCGCATGCCATGGCTTCGTTAATTGCCAGGCCCCACGTTTCGTTTGGACCTTTTGACGGAATGCAGAAAATATCACAAGCCTGGTAAACAACAGGCATTTGAGATTGATTTTGAAAAGGCAAAAAATGAATATTTGGGTTACCGCAGGCTTTTAATTTTAATTGCACTTCTAACGAGCCATTGCCGACAAAAAGCAAATGGACGTCCGGTCTCTTCAAGGCAAGAAATGCGTCGAGCAATAATACAGGCGCTTTTTTTTCTTCAAATTTCCCGGTAAACAAAGCTATTACCCCATCGTCATCAATGCCCAATCCTTGTTTTAATTTAATGACTTCCTGCATCCTATCTGCGGCAAATCTATCGTTATCAATGGCATGTGGTGCAAAAAATAATTGATTTTCTTTTAAACCGTGTTTTTTAAAATATGCCTTGCTGTTAATACCGACATACAACACGTAATCAACATATCTATAAACTTGATTTAACCAGGCATATCTTAACAGGGTTTTTAACCCTTTTTTTTCATCTAACAAAGTAGAATCGCCCCTAAATAAAACCGGAATTTTGTTTTTGAAATAACGTATTATTTTTAAGTGACTATTAAAACCCCATCCGTAAATCAATAAACCGTCAGGCTCCCATTTATTAATTTGATTTATAATTTCAGGATTTATAATCCCATTAAAATGATGCGTACCCGAATCAGCCGCGGTATTTTCAACCCATTCATAGGGGTAACCATCTAAAAGAGGGATATCCCATACAATTTCTTTATTGAATCCGGGGTCATATTTATTTTCGGCGTTTTTACCCCATGTATAAAACACTTTAATTTCTATCTGCCCCCTCTCATGCAATAATTTAAAAATGGGTGCATAATATTGGATGGGATGTGTGGTGACAATTGCCAAACGCATAATTTATATAATTTCTCCCATTACTTTTATTTCCAAAGCACTTTTAATCCGGTTATTCACAAAATTAACATCACGACAGTAAATGGTGTTAAAGTCATTGAACTTCTCTTCTACAAGTAATAATCTGCTAAATGGATCGTAGGTATATGGTTTAAAGTCGTTTGCTAATAATAATTCATGAATATTGTTTTCATTAAATCCGTAGCGTTCGCCACTTCCATTAAGTTCGATAATAATTGCCTTTAATGACGGACCAGATAAAGTATCACCCATCCCATTTAAAACTTCCGTTTCAAAACCTTCAACATCAATTTTAATTAAATTCGGTTGTGAATCAATAAGCAGCGAATCGATGGTTATCATGGAAACTTCAATTGTATCAAGTTTCTTTTTTTCATCTTCAGTAGTGACATGATTGGTGGTATCCTGATTTGACGAAAAAGTTAATTTTCCTTGTTTGCCTCCGGCTCCCGAATTAATTAAATATACTTTTTCATGTAAGCTATTTAATTCAATATTTTTTGATAAAACATTAAACGTCGATGGCACGGGTTCAATGGCTATGCTTTTCGCTCTGCAAACACCTGAAGCTAAAAGGGTAAATGAGCCCACATTTGCACCAATATCAAAAAACGTGTCGTTTGGACGCAGAAAATGCAGCAAAAACCCCATGTCATTAAACTCATGTAGTCCGCTGTAGATATTACCTGTTATCCCAGTTAGTCCTTTCCGCGCATAAAACTTAATGCCGTGTATGTAATCTTTAACAATAAATTTATCGGGGGATAAATTGCATTGAAGTTGCCATAATATAAAACGATAAAGACTTTTAATTGGGTGTTTTTTTCCTATAGGATGCGTAAAAATAAATCCTATCGTTCTTTTAATTTTTTCCATTCAATACCTGGTTAAAAAATTTACATTGCTGTTCCGTTATACTTTTTGAGGTGTATTTCTCTTCAGCAGCTTTATGATAGATCGGACGACGACTTTCCAAATTGGCTACTTCTGTTAAAAAGTTGTGAATTTTGCCATGAAGGTCATCTGTTTTATCATAAGTATAATTATAAACTGATCCAAATTCTTTTAAAATATCAATTACAGCACTGTTTGAATTAAAAATTGTAAGCAGCGGTTTATAACTCTGTAAATAGGGATAAATTTTTGAGGCAGAATATTGTGGATTATCAGATCCGGGTATGAATAAAGCGTTCGCTTGCTTTAAAGTAATAAGGGTATGGTAAAAACTGATGCGGTCAGCTATCTCTATAACATTGTGTTCAACTCCCATTTTTTTTGCCAACGGCAATACTGTCAACGTTCCCTTACCGGAAGCAGCATAGCTCGTACCTATAAAATAAAATTTTATTTTGTTATAAAGTTCTGGATAAACATTCAACCCGATCTTTAATACCTCAAAGACGGGGATAATTGCCTTATGCATATCGACCCCACCCCGTCCTACATAAACGATGTTGGTAAACTGATCATTTAGTAACGATTTAAAGAGTTGTTGATTGTTTTCAGCAATCTGGCTATCCTTTTCAAATGAACCAAAAGTAATTACAACTTCGGGAATGCTTTTTATAGACGGGTATCTTTCTTTTAAATCTTCAATATAGTTTTTTGATACGCTGATAAGCCCGGCACAGCTTTTCATTGCAATTGGTTCCAGATATTTGTGTAATAAATAAGAAAACCGGTATTTAGGCGGCTGCTGTTCTTTTGGTTTATTCTTATAATAATTTGAATGCCATGGGTCTTGCATGTCGATTACGTAGGGTATATTAAACTTTTTTTTCCAATAGGCACCTAAAATACAAACAGGAAACTGAGTGGTAGAAAAATAAATAAGATCGTATTTATTGGCCTTTAAGAGAAGATTAACATTCTTGTAGTAAAATGGAAGCGACCGCAAAGCAATACTGCCCAAACCAGTTTTTGAGGTCCAATTTTTATTTAGTGCATTTACTTTATGTACTTTTACATCTGCCGGAACGCTTTGTAACAGTAATTCATCTTTTATTAGATCGGAGTGCCTTTCATCAACCGTTACCACTTCAGGTTCCCATCCAAATATTTTAAAATATGGCAAACTCATCCTTATGCGTTGCATATCAGCACCGTTGGTTGGCGGGAAATATGGAGAAATAATAAGTAGTTTTTTATTCACCCTCATTTGTTATTTTTCGTATGATTTCCAGAAACTTTTGGCTTTCATTTTCCCAGTTCAACTCTCTTTGCCCGATTTCAAAAGATTCCTTTTTGGTTTGGTACAAAAGCTCCCTGTTATCATTATATTGTTTTAAAATAGCAGATAATTCGGTCGCGTCCCTATATACTTCTCCTGTTTGCGGGTATTGCTGCATTAATCCGGTTTGCGCAGGGGTGTTGCTTGCCGCAACCGCGAGTCCACTGAGAACATAGGTGAAGATTTTGTTACTTAACGCCATGTTATTGTTAAGACAGAAACCGGTTTCACATGCCAGGCCAATATCAAATTGCGAAGCCAATGTAAATATTTCATCGGCCGGTACAGGCTCATAAAAATACATCTTTGAATTATCCAGGCTTGTATTAGCTGCTACTCGAAACAGTAACTCTTTATAGCCATTTGCCGGGTGGCCTAGTAAATGCAATTCTGCATCTATTTTTGCTAAGCCCATGGCTTCAATAATCTTTTCCAATCCGCGGTTGGGACCGATGGTTTGTGAGAACCAAAAAAGCCTGATGGGTTGATCCGCATTCCTGTTAACTATAACCGGCGGTTTTTTTTGAGGGAAGACGTTTAGTAACGTCGTTACCTGCCGATTGTACAATAAATTGTACTGTTCGGCGATTAATGTACTCGAGGCGGTTAGATAATTAACAGAAGGCAAATATTTATCTTCAATGTAAGTTGTTAGTTTATAATGGAACGAATTAACGTCGTCGCTAACTTCGTGCCTGTGAAAATCTTCTGCATCAAACCCGCATGGTTTTTTGTATTTTGCAGAAGCTTTCACTATTGCAGGCAGAGCACCCAGGTTGTGGCCGATGTACAAATCGGCTTTATGTTTTTTCGCTGCTCTTATCAAAAAATAACTACTTCTGGCAATTGCGAAGTCAGCCAGGTACCCGTAGCCTCCGGTTTTTTTTAGGCGGGTTAGGCATATTTTATGAAGCAGGCGACTTAAAAAATAAATAACTGGTTTTTGCTTAGGGTCTCCGCCAGTGCAAATCGCTTTCCATTTTTTCTCAGATAGTAATTGTTCATCGTGTCGGCTACCCCAGGCGTTCCAAAATGCATATAGAACAGTCACCTTGCAACCGGCGTCACTTAAGGTGTCAGCCTCTTTTACTAAACGGGGATTAAGCGAGGGTTGACCAGAAGAAATAATAACTATTTCTTTTAAGCCCATTTTAACTCCATCGTTTGTTGCTGCGAAACTGTGATTCTTCTTTTACAAATAGAAAATCGGATTGAAACAATGCTTTATCAAGCGGCCGTCTCATCAGTGTGCAAATATCATAAATCACGAAACCATGATCCTTCATAAAAAGAATAATATCAGCAGCCAGCGGGCAGTTTACATAAATATCTAAAAATGAAACCTCCAATAATACGAATTCAGCCGACTTTAGAGTGTTCACTCCGCCCTTTAAAATCTCTAATTCATAGCCCTGCGTGTCAATTTTTATGAAATCGGGTTGTATCGAATTGTTATTAAGAAGGTTATCCAAACTAACCAATGTTCGTGTTTCGGTTTTTGCATTGGTATTATAATGTTCGGGAAGAACCGAACTGGCGGTTTCATAAATATTAAATGTGACTTGTGACTCTGCTGCCCCCAATAATGCAATTTTATAGTCAACGTCATTAAATTCATTTTGAATTTTTTTTAACGATAGCTCTTTTGCCTGCTGTCCTTCAATCATTAATACCGCAGTATCAGGAAAGATTTTTTTGAAATCCCGCGTCCAAAGGCCTTCATAGGCGCCAATGTCCAAAGTGGCTTTTGGAGAGAAACCCAAATTCCGGATATTTTTGAAGCTAAGTTCCTGGCTGGATACGCCAAGCATGTCTCTTAAGCGCTTCTTTGAATTTTCGGGGATAAATTTTTTGATTAATGAGTTGATCATTGCTTGAAAAGTTCTAAATATTTCTTTGCGATTATCGGCGAATTGAAATGGCCTTCGGCGACTATCCGGCATTTTTTTCTGTCAATAGCATGGATTGAATTTACAGCCGCGACCATCTCATTTTTATTTTCTACTATAAAACCGGTCGTGTGATCGTCAATAACTTCGGGTACCGACCCTCTCTTAAACGCAATTACCGGAGTTCCGCACGCCATTGCTTCAATCATCACCATTCCAAAAGGCTCGTCCCATTCAATGGGGAATAACAACGCCTTAGCTTCCTTTAAATAAATATTTTTCTCAGCGTCATTTAAAGCACCGACATATTTTATTTGGTCATTATCAATTTGCGGTTCAATTTCTGTTTTGAAATAGCGGTAGTTATCGGGAGTATGAGAAATATTTCCGGCAATTACCAATTGGTTATTGGTTGCCTTTGCCACGTTTATAGCTGTGTGAACACCTTTTATCTTATCCAGGCGACCTAAAAACATAAGGGGCGCGTTTTCACTCACGGTCTCATTTAATTCATATCGCGAAAAATCAATCGTATTATAAACAGTTTCCCACTTACCGGCTACGTTGCCTGTGGAAACACAATAATTACTGCATGCGGTGAATATTAAATTACGGTTAGGTAAGGCGTTTATTATTTTTATACCGGTGGTTGAAACTGGTCGTCCGTAGGTCATAATTTTCTTCACGTTGGAATTCAAAACAGGCAACAAATAAATTAAACGTCCAAAATTGTGAATAAGATCAAAGTTGTTCCGGTTCTGCCACAAGTATTTCCAAACAAATCCAGCCTCTTTATATTTCGCCAATTTAGACCGGTTTAAATCATTTATACCGAATGTAACCGTCGAACCACTACATGTTGATTCCGGTCCGGCGAGTAAAGTCACCTCGTGCCCAAGATTTTTATATTCTTCGGCAAATAAATAAACTAACCGTTCGTGACCGCCGTAAAGTTTAGGCGGCACAGGTATGCCAGCGTCCATAATTAATAATATCCTCATGAATAGTTTTTAATTACCTGCTTTGATAATTTTATTGAAGGTAATTCCACCAATGTGTAGAAAATCCACGAGCAAATAATACTTACTGTTAAAGCAATTATTATTATCAGGTAGTTTATGCTTATGGAATGGGCATAACGATTGCCAAAATTGATAATCTTGCCGCCTATCGGTACATGAATAAGGTATAAAGAATAAGATATTTTACCTAAGAACTGAGTTATCTTGTTAGCGCTGTCCCAGTATATGATCGCAATTAAGGAAACAAGCTCAGCAGCGCCAACACATAAGTCTGGATTCGTTGACCAGGTGAAAGTCATAATGGTTATTTCAAGGATCCAAAACTCGTAGCTTTTTAAATGTCCGATCCTATACTTAAAATATATTATTCCAATCAAAAACAGATCTATAAAACTGAATATTGTCACGGGCAATAAATAAGAAGCTGCTATAAATACGGCTACTATACCATATATTATCAGTTTTTTATCGCTCTTTAATAATGGGAATATAAGACCTATTAAAATATAAAACTGAAATTCAACAAGCAATGTGGGATAAACAGGTTGGATCCAATTAAAACCAAAGCACTTGGGTAAATAAACAATGTTTAATAAGAGTTGCTTTATGTCTAAAAGAAAAGGGGCACCCCTGTAAATGCCTGTTTTTGCCGCCAGGTAATTCAAGAATAGAAATAAAAAAATTGAAACGACGTAAGGCGGTTCGATACGGGTAAACCTTTTTAGTAAATAACTGAAAAAATTCTTTAGTTTATAGTGCTCATTGTATAGCGACCAAGGTATTACAAAACCGCTTATCACAAAAAATATTTGTACACCCAAATAACCGAAAATGGAAACTCGCTTCAACGGGTCAATTATATTGAGGTTACTTGTTAAATGGAAAATGCATACCATCAATGCAGCAATGCCACGTAAGTTTTGTACCGAATATATTCTGGTTTTATCAGTCGGTGGTTCCAAAGTCATTATTTTATGAGTTGCCTCCATAATTAAATATCTTTATGACGATAATACTGGAGTAGCCTTGCAATTTTCCATCCCAACATGCTTTTGAGGAATTCAATTGCCCTACCACCAAGTATAGGGGAGTAAGAAGATCCCCCTAATTCTTTAATTTGCCCTTCGATCTTTTCTGATAGTGTTTTATATTCAGGATAAACCCTCATCAATATGGACATTAAATTGTCGGCTATTAAACTGTTTATTCTTTCATCTTCTCTTGCTCCAGTTAGATGTTGTTTTATTAAAATCAAAGAATTCAAGTGGTTTTCAAGCGATTTTTGGTCTAATCTGCCAGATAATGATACTTCCTTTTCATCCACATATTTCCTATAGTAACAAAATGTATCGTTTGCAGCCAGTATACCCGCTGAACTTAATACAATCCGACAGAAAAACTCGCCATCATCATTTACTGTTAGATTTTCATTCCATCCGTTCGAAGAATTTATGAGCGCTGTAGGAGTTAACCAGGAATGTATTGGTATAAAAGCTGATTTATTATTTTTGACATTATACAGGTCTAATAAAAATTTAAAAGAGTCATTATTGTCCTTATATAGTGCTAACTCCTTATCTGCAGGTTTTAAGGAAGAAACATCTGTATTAAACTTGTTAAAATGAATTACCGGGCAAATTGATAGTTTATTAGAGTGTCCAATTAGCTGAGCAACCTGGGCTGTAACTTTGTTCTGCATGAGTAAATCATCAGCATCTAAAAATTGTATATACTCACCTTTAGCTTCTTTAACGCCTTTGTTTCTTGCCGCGCCTGCTCCGTTATTTTCCTGGCTATAAATTTTTGTCCAACTATTTTCAAATTGCTTCGCAATACCTAAAGAGTTATCCGTTGAGCCATCGTCAATAATAAGGATCTCTTTATTAGGCCAGGTTTGTCGAATAGCAGAAAGTATAGTTTCTTCCAAATGTTTTTCAGCATTATAAACAGGAATTATAATAGAAACTAAAGGATATTCGGTGTTAAGCGACATTTCCTTTAACAATAAGTGGCTTTTCGCTAAAACGATAACTTAACCACGTAATAATAGGAATTATAAAAACCCCAATAGTTACCCTCATAAATTGAAACTCGATAGCCCGTAACACATCAATGGCAATTAAATTTGATCTGTTACTAACGGGCACTGATGGATTTATTTTTACCGGATTGGAATATTTCAATCCATCTGTTTTTCAAAGAGACATTTAAAGGCTCTTTATTTTCAATAAACCATGGCTGTCGCAATACTTCGAGGTACTTATTATCATCCTCGTCGAGCTCGATTATGCGGTCAATCAAGGGCTTAAAATCGAATTTTAGGAACTGCAGTTTCATTTTGGCATGCTTGCCAATGTCTTTTAGTTTTCTCTTTATACGATGAACGGGATTATGATAAAATTGTGGAAGGATATCAATAAAGTCAAGCTGACTGTTTTGCTCCAACCGCCGTACTAATACTGAATTATTTATTTTTATATAATCAGGTACATTAACGAAGCTTGATGTATTAAATATATTACCAATGAAAGGATCTCCGCAATAAATGGGTATGCTATTGACTTGCATGGCATCGTACAATTTTTCAGTCTGATAACCCGGATAAACATAGTTTTCAAAAGCTATGGTGAATTTGTAAGGACTTAGAAACTGTTTTTTGCGTTCCCAAATATCACCTTTAAATAAGCTGTCGATGCTGTTCATGTTATTCATTGACTTACCCGGCGCATCAACTTTTTTGTATTTCGTTAGCTGCTCAACAAACTCTTCGCGGTAATGGACTTTATGTGAATATAAAAAGTTACAGAACTTTGTTTTTGAAGCCAATATTTTTTCGGCGTTAAAATCAGTCCCTTTTACCAAGTTCTGCGGGTCTAAACCATGCCATTGAATCCGCTTATATTTTGGATGTTTAACATCTTGTTCCAGGGGCACTCCAAATGCCCATTCGCAAATGGAAAGGTCAGGTTTGATGTTTTCGCAGAAGTATCCGATACGTGTATAATCTCCTTTGGCCGGTGTGTCATTACCATATGGTCCGAAGATGATAAAGTCAGGGTTGGATGATTCCTCAAAGATGTAGTCGTTATTTAATCCGGCTACGTCGAATACCTCTTTTTTAAAAGTTTCAAAACTGAGGCCGTTTTGGAAGCGGAGTTTTATTAATTGTTTTGACAAAGCTCTGCGTTAGGTTTTACCGATAGTTTGTTACCCTGGAAATATTTTTTGATTTTTAAAAATTGCTTTTCCCATAAGTAATAGGAAGCTAAAGAAGCAACATAGATAACCAATATATTATAAGGAAATTGACGCCACCAGCCTTTTATTTCTCCGAGGAAGAAGAATTCCTGCCATATATAAATACTATATGATAAAATCCCGATATGAACAACCGCTTTATTGTTAAGCATCTTAAAAATTATACTATCGGAGGGAATAATGTAAGCGGCTATTAAAAATAGAATAGCAAATGAAATGATCGATCTGCCGAACGGCAGCGATATTATTGCCAACATGCCGTGCTCCGTAAAATATACAAACAACAAAAAGGTACCTAAAGCTGCCAGCTGTGTTAAGGGGCTCCTAAATATTCTGTGCCTGAAGATTTCTGGTTTTTCAAAAAAGATAATTCCGCCAAAAGCGCCAATGAAAATAGCGTCGGAGTAGATGAAAAAGGGAGATAGTGTAATAAGTTCGTATCCTGGAAATTTATAGGCGATTACCCTGATGATAACTGAATAGACAATAAGGATACCCAGTACTATTTTTAAATGCCTTTTAAAAAGGATGAGGAACGCAGGCCAAAACAGGTAAAACTGCTCCTCGACCGACAGCGACCAAAAATG
>DASXMZ010000398.1:0-3139 GCA_036495385.1 Mucilaginibacter sp.
CGCGATGGTCACCTGGGGTTGCTGTGCCATTACTGCATTAAATAAAAGCAGCGCGGGTACCAGTAATGAAAAAACTTTCTTCATAATTGTTAATTTTTAGTTGATTTTAATTTGGTAATTAGAGTAATAATGAAATCATGTTGATGCTGATTTTATTATTGTAACATTATGTTACAATAATAAATAGTAATTTTGAGATTATCAATTTTTTTGTTACTTGCCTAAGTTTAATATGATCGATCAGACTAATAAAGAAGAAGGCAGCGCCGATGGGGTGGGCTTTATCAAAGGTGTAGCCATTGACGCCGTTATTTTTGGCTTCCACAATGATCAGTTAAAGGTTTTATTGGTAGAATATAAAAATACCGGTATAATAGCTTTACCCGGAGGATTTATAGGTGAGCAGGAGAATATAAATGATGCTGCCAAGCGGGTTGTATCAGAGCGGACAGGCCTGAAAAATATTTTTCTTGATCAGTTTTATGTATTTGGCGATTATTCCCGCTTCGATCCTGAACCATTTAAAACGGTAATGCGCGTTAATGGCGCTGCTCACCGGGATGATCATTGGCTTCTGCAAAGATTTATTTCCGTTGGATATTATGCCCTTGTTGATTTTACGATGACAAAGCCTGCGCCGGCGGACATATTTGATAGCTGTGCGTGGTACGACTTAAATAACATGCCCCGGCTTGTTCAAGATCATACGCAGATAGTTAAAAAAGGCCTCGAAGCGCTCCGCGCAAACCTTGACTATAAATTGATTGGCCTTAACTTGCTCTCGCAGGATTTTACCATGGGCGAACTTCAAACGCTTTATGAAACCATATTAGGTAAAAAACTGCTCAGACCTGCTTTTCAGCGTAAAATGCTGAGTTTAGAGATATTAGAGAGAGTTGCCAAAAAATGGACCGGCGGTGCCCACAAAGCGCCGTATCTGTACAGATTCGTTCCTGATAAATCCAAAGTTTAATTTGGTAAATAAGTTTGTTAACTATTTATTATCTAAAATCTTTATATTTAGCTGATGAACCTAGTTTAAACTATGCGCAATTTTTACCTGCTTATCCTGATAATGGTTACAGCGGTCAGCTGCACCAAGAAAACAACATTCGACAAAATTATACGAAACGGCATCGTGTACGATGGCAAAGGCGGTGATCCTTTTAAGGCCGATATTGCCATAAATGCTGATACTATAGCAGAAATAGGCGATTTATCGGCAATGACTGCAAAAGAAGAAATCGATGCTCATGGATTGGCCGTTGCACCTGGGTTTATTAATATGTTAAGTCAGGCTGACGTTGCACTTATTGAGGATGGCCGGTCACAAAGCGACATAAGGCAGGGAGTAACACTCGAAGTAATGGGAGAGGGTAGTAGTATGGGTCCCCTTAATCCTAAAATGAAAGTTCAAATGACCAACAGCCAGGGGGATATCCGTTTCAAAGTTGCCTGGAGTACACTTGGCGAATATTTAAACTTCATAGAAAAAAGAGGCGTTTCCTGTAACGTAGCCTCGTTTGTTGGTGCTGGCACAGTGCGTAGTAACGTGATCGGAGAAGACGACCGCCAGCCTACGTCCACTGAGTTACAACAAATGCAATTGCTGGTAAAACAAGCAATGCGGGAAGGTGCGATGGGTGTTAGTACTTCACTTATGTATCCCCCGGATAGTTTTGCCAAAACTGAAGAGTTAATTGCCTTATGTAAGACCGCATCTGAGTATGACGGAATGTATATTTCTCACATGCGCAGCGAAAGTAACAAGATTAATGCCGCTTTGGCCGAATTGATAACTATTGCAAAACAGGCGAATGTCGCAGCAGAAATATTTCATTTTAAAGTTGCAGGGAAGGATAATTGGCGCCAAATGGACAATGTCATCAACCAGGTTGAAAATGCGCGTAAACAAGGCCTGAAGATAACAGCTGATATGTATACTTATATCGCTTCGGCCACCGGCCTTACCGCCTCATTTCCTCCATCGTTACAGGACGGCGGATTCAACAAATTATGGCAGCGACTTCATAATCCCGTCATTCGCGCAAAAATGGCAAAAGCAATGCATTTAAATGCAACGGACTGGGACAATGCCTATTACAGTGCGGGCTCTCCGGACAATGTCCTGTTATTATCATTTAAACAAGACTCACTTAAAAAATTTACCGGCAAAACGTTGGCCGAAGTAGCAAAAATAAGAAAGAAATCGCCCGAGGAAACGGCAATGGACTTGATTGTACAGGATAGCACGCGGATAGAGGTTGCCTATTTTGAAATGAATGAAGCTAATATAAAAAAGGAGATTGCACTACCATGGGTGAGTTTCTGCTCCGATGAAGGATCATATACCAACCAGGGAGTGTTTTTGAAATCAAATGCACACCCACGTGCTTACGGAAGTTTTATAAAGGTACTGGGAAAATATAGCCGGGACGAAAAGGTACTTACCTTGCAGGAAGCTATTAGAAAACTGGCATATCTTCCGGCAACTAACCTGAAGCTAACAAAGCGCGGAGCTTTATTAAAAGGATACTTTGCCGATGTAGTCGTATTTGATCCTGTTAAGGTTGCCGACCACGCCACATTTGATAAGCCTCACCAGTATGCTACAGGTGTTTTGGACGTATTTGTGAACGGTACGCAGGTGTTGAAAGACGGCGACCACATTGGCGCAAAGCCCGGAAGATTTATCAAGGGTCCGGGATATGGAAAATGAAAATAGTTAAACTGCTGATATTTAAAAAATTGTAGTTATGTAACCAGCAGTCTTATCGTATTAATCTATTGCCTATGCTTGGATATTTGGATGTCGGGAACAGATGGGAGGGATGTTTGTAAGCAATTAAAACAAAAACGAGTACCAGTAAAATACCTATTGTAATGATTTCGGCCAGTAAGGACATTGAATACTCTGCGTTGCAAGCAGGTGCCGACGATTTTTTAGCCAAACCCTTTGAGATGGATGACTTGTTAGAAAAAATAGAAAAATATGTTTAATCAAAAACTTAAGCAGAGCTTCTTAAAATAAGGAGATGGAGCGGAAAAGTTTGATTTTAGGATAAATAGTCGTCCGACAAAGGATTTGATTACTGATAATAAATTAACAGGTTGTTTTATCCTAAAATCAAACTTTTCC
>DASXMZ010000399.1:0-12822 GCA_036495385.1 Mucilaginibacter sp.
ATTCCGAACAGAGAAGTTAAGCCCGCCAGAGCCGATGGTACTGCAGTAAAATGTGGGAGAGTAGGTCGGTGCCAAATCTTATCGTAAAAGTCCGTGATCTTTTGATTGCGGACTTTTTGCGTTTATAAGTCCGAAGGAGCCAATGGTACTGTCCGCTAGCCAGCGGATGGGAGAGTAGGCTGCGACCCCCACTGGCGGTTCGGTGCCAAATCTCATCGTAAAAGTCGGTGATTTGGTGCACGTGCTTCGACGGGGCTACCCATGACACCCTCTTCTTTTTATTTTCAATAATAAATATTATACACCACCCAATTATCCGTTTCATAAACCCGGTGAATTTTTATGCCGCTGTTTACTTTGCGGATAAAGGGGACGTACCGGTTGTTTAGCTGGGTAAAGCTGGTGACGTCGTTTTTGGCGGTAGCGAGGAGGATATAGTTGACATATTTGTCGGGCGCTTCTATGGCGCTTACAAATGCGTCCTGGTAGGGTAGGGTGAGCTGCTGAATATTTTCGGTTAACGCAACTACGGGGTAGGCTATGCCATCGTCAACCAAGACATGCGAACCTTTGGGCAAACTGTTCAGGTAATTGGCAATCTCCAGGTTTTCGTCGCGATTGGAGGCTGGTGGCCGGTTAAACAGATAGCTTACAAAGGTTTGCTCTTCGGTAACAGCCGAGTTCTTTAAAAAGATATACCCGGTAAATAACTGTAAAATGGTGACCACACCAACAATTAGTCTTAGCGTAGCCTGGTCTTTAATGGTATTTGCTTTATACAACACAGCCAATAACGACAGTATCAGGAATATAAGGTAGTATTCATGCGCCAAATACACCTTTTCGTATTTGATATGAAGGAATTCGACAAAGGCGAAGGGGGTTAAAAGCGTTAATATCTGGTAGGTGTTTTTTCTGAATAAATAAATCGCCAATATAATCAGCGGACAAAAAGCTACGATCTTGATGGAAATTAACAGCGAGGTTTCGGGAAGCCGGTAAGCCGAACTGGTCGACAGCTGATCGTAGTTAAGCTTTTCGGCTAAAACGGACCATGTTGCGTATGGACTTTCTTCGCTGTAATTTAAGTTATTAGCATGGGTAAGGTTAAGCAGTTTATAGCTTATCACACAAGCCAGCGGCAAAATAAAAAGGATGATGTAGAGCGCAAAAGTTTTGTTGATGAGCTTACGCCGCAACGAAGGATTGTTAAAGCTCATAAACAGCCTGAATATCGATTCTTTTTCACCCAGGTTTAAACTGTCCACGGCGATGGCTAAGATAAGAGGGATGAAAAATAACGTAAGCCAGATAAACTTATAGTCGCAAAATATAAGCATTACCAGGCAGATACTCGCAATAGAAATGTGGAAGGTAGTGTTGGACCTGTAATATTCGATGAGGTTAAGGAAGAACAGAAAAAAGAAAATAAGCACCAATGCTATCGATTTCCCCGAGCAGGCTACATACAAAATACCGGGGTGGAACATGAAAACTACCAATAGCACGAATAGATAGAAGTCGCTTTTTACCAGCTTTAAAAGCACACCGGCCATTATCCAAAATAGTATTGCGGTACAAATAGCTGAAGCAATAACCGGGGCAATGAGCGGGTTTATGGATGAAAATATGACCGAGGAATAAAACGGTATTATGGGTGCTGTTAACCCCATTACCTTTAATTTGCCACCTACTCCATCAAAAATTATCCGGAATTTTTCAATATAAAACAGCGATTCCTGGCTCGAGTAGCCGAATTTATTTAAAAAGATACCCCAAACCAGGTAGTAAACGGCCAGTAAAATGGTGATAAAAAACAGGTATCTGTACTGGTTTTTCATTTCACAACGTTGGTTGTACTGGTAACTTTACTTAAACCGTGATTGGTTTTTTCCCAGTAAAAAGGGTTAATAATCAGCTGGCACAAGCCTTTGTACGCTGCCATAGAGTGCATTAGCCAATAAACTGGGTTGGCAATAGCGAAAAGGATCAGCTCGTAAAAGCGCCTTTTAAACACCGCCATCATGTTGATGTATATCATTAGTATATTACCCACCATCAAATTGAAGATAGATAGAAACAACACCCAATCAGGGAAAAATGCCCGTATTGATGTAAGGTCGAACAGTAAATAACAAAAGAATATGAGCAGCAAAAAGGGATAAGCCAGAAACGTTAGCGGCGTGGCACCGATAAAGAAATTAAACCCTAAAAAGCCTTTCCAGCCGATGGTTTTCCAAAGGGCTACCGGGTCGCGCATGTGAACAAGGTAGGTTTGCATATAACCTTTTATCCACCTTGAGCGCTGTCGTACCCAGTTGATGGGCTCGTTGTTGGCCTCCTCATAAGTGGTAGAATTTACAACGGCTACTTTATAGCCTTTTGCATAAGCGCGCACGCCTAAATCGGCGTCTTCAGTAACGTTGAAAGGATCCCAGGCGCCAAGCTCAACCAGGTTTTCCAGTTTAAAGTGATTACTTGTGCCACCTAACGGGATAGGTATATCTAATGTATCCAGTCCGGGTAACAGGTAATCAAACCAGTAGGAGTATTCCAGGGTAAACATCCTGGTTAAAAAATTCTCATTGCGATTGTAGTAGTTTAAAGCGCATTGCATGCAGATAAAATTGGCCGGCAGCTTGTTAAACATTCTCACTACCTTTTTCAGCTGATCTGTATCAGGAATATCTTCCGCATCATAAATGGTTAAGTATTTACCTCTTGAAAAGAACAGCCCATAATTACATGCCTTTGGCTTTGTTTTAGGCATATGGAAAGGCACAACCACGACTTCAAATATCGCAGGGAAATCAAGGTTGCGGACTGCGTTTAAGGTTTTGTCGTCATCTTCTTCTATCAGCAGCTTAATATCGAGCATTTCGCGTGGGTAGTCGATAGCCTGCAGGTTCCATATCAGTTTCTTGATCAGTTTATCTTCTTTATATACCGGCAGTAGAATGGTATAAACGGGGAGTTCATCGTCATTTAGCTCTTTCAATTCCTCGCGTGTTACAGCCTGGTGCAGCTCAAATTTTGATCCCACCAAAGCCAGGAACAGTTTGAACAATATCGCGATCAAGAAAAAGACGCTGATAATTACATTAATAATAATTGATGTTTGGGTAAAAAACCTAATCAGGCCGGCAGCAACAACGCCCATCATGGTAAACAATACAATAAGCTGCCCTGGCGAAAAAGTGGTAGAAGCCGAGTGAGCCAGGTCGCGCTTCATCAGATCGAACACAGAGGCTTTGACGTAAGCTTGTCCTAATAATTTATTGCTCAGCCAAACGATTTCCAGATCGGAGGCAACGATTATTTCGGGCTCCATATCATAGGTAAACCTGATGAAATCGATGAATAACTCGTTGCTGGGGTCGGTCATTACCGTTACAACCCTGTTATTTTCAATGCGCAACGGTAATGCAACGTGCTGGTCGGCAAATTTCAGCTCTATTTTACTTAATACTTCAGGATCAAACGGAAGCTCCCTGATTTGTTCGAACTTATAACCGGCATTTATTAAGGAGCGCTCATAATTTTTGCGTGATATATAGCCAAAATTCAGTACGATTTTAATAAAGGATAACCCGGACCTCGCCGCAAAACTTTCGATCTTTTCCTTGTCCGCCCTTGTTAAAAATCCATCATTAGTCAATAGTTCCGGGATAGACATATGTGTTTGAGCTTCAATAAGTGTATTATTGACGTCAAACTCATTTATCGGGCCTGGACTATCCATATATTTATAACCGGGTTAAACTTTATTCAACAAATTGTTCGTGCGATTTATGAACCCTTGAACGCACGTAAAGGAATGAAAGTAATATTAGTATCAGTATGCCCAATAATATGTACAGGTTATAGGCATCCCAAAAAAGGTTAATAGGGCTTTTGTTCCCATCGTATCCGATGTTATCACTTGATTTATTGATGTTGAACAGGTATTTATTTGATTTAACATCAGTAACACATACGTTGCTTGAAAGGGTTGAAAGCTGCTCGGTAATAGACCGCGACGCGGCTAAAAATGCCTCAGACAATTGCTTGCCCGTCGCCGTGAGTACCAGGGTGGCATTGTTGCTGCGTCCATAAAATATCTGCGCCAAACCGGTGGATAAGGTATCTGAAAGGGAATAGATTACCTTATTTTCATCTGTATTATAGAGGCGGAAATTCCTGTCAAATTTTATAGGAGCGTCGGGAAACTGACTGAGCAGGGGATCATCCTTGTCTAACAATGCGATAATATTGTATCTTTTTAAGTCTCCCGGATTTATTCTGTCTGAGTAAACAAACTCTGGAAAATTGGAAGAATTTAAATTATTGTTTAGCTCGTAAATAATTTCGCCAACAGCGCCGGCCACATATTTAGCGTATTTCTTTGATATTACTATCCTGGTAGCTTCGTTGTTGAAAGCTTCGGGGTATTGGTAAAAGCTTAGGTCGTTTGATATAAACGGGTTTTTCGATTCCAGGTACGATTTATCTGCATCAATCTCGCCAAAAAAGTTTGTGAAACTATTTTTGCACGCACCGTTGCTAGGAAAAAACCTGAATTCAGATTCGAGGGTGTTATACTTGTGGTGCTGATAACGGGAAATATTTACTGTTGTATTTAGCTTGCCCGAAGCATCCAGTTTTTCACTGCTGATTAGTAAGCCGTTTAGGTAAACATTGAAATAGCCCCGGTCGCCGACTGCTAGTCCACTGTAATTACCTATAAAATGTATTTCAATCTCCTTTGGCGTAAAACTGAAATCGCTGTTTTTAAAGGAATAACCGCTTTTTAAAGAACCAATCCCGGAAAGGAAATCACTTGTGCCGCCAATTTGCTGCAGCCATAGTTTTGAAGTGTTACCTTCTATGTTTTTAGCAAGAATATTTTCTGCCTTACTAATTAACAGGTGGTCGCCAAAAGTTGAACTTAAAATATTTCGATTACCAAGTGCTGTTATAGCTTTTTCGTAACCGGGATCATCGCCGCCAGTCACAAATAATATTTCTGAAAGTGAAGTTGAATTGTGAGCAACGGGCTCGTTGGTTTCATCGGTAGTTTGCGACGCAGTATCAATTAATGCGGGCACAGACTTGTCAAGGTAAAACAAACCCTCGTTTGACAGTGGTGTTATTTTTATCAATGAACGTTTATCTTCAGGAAGCGTCGCCAATTTGCCCACCTCTATGTAATTTTTAATACTGTCTGGCAGTGTACCTGCTTCAAAGAACTGAATTTTATTATTCTGTGATTTCTTGAGCACTGAATAGGCCCACGCAACTGCTTTAAGATCATGCAGGGACGGGTTAGAAGGATAAACGATCGCACTTTTAGAATCGAAGCAATTGCTGATATTTATATTACCTGAAAGTTTGTTGTTTTTAATGAGCGACAAATAAGAATAGTTTTTTATTTTAATCCACAAACCCGGATTATCAATATCGTGGCAGGCATCGTCACTGATCGTCAACAGCGTTTTAACCTGGACTTTTAAAAACTTGTCGACCGAAACATCTTCCGGCGATAAATTAATCGAAACTTTTTGTATAGAATCTTTGGTTAACCTTGCACTGTAGGCAGGGCGGTTATTAAGGATTATATTTATAAAGGAGTGTTCTTTTACTAAAGCCTGTGAGGTTTCGAAATACAAAACCAGCTTACTTCCGTTTAATTCGGTTAGCGGTGATATTTTAAAATAGAAGGAACTAGCGCCGCTCATGCCATAAATGGCATTATCCTCGCGCCCCGTTGATTTAAAGGATACAATGCTTTGAGCCAATGATGCCTTACTCAAAAGAAATACAAGGGTCAATAAGGTAAAAAATCTATTCATTGGTATGCTATTAGTTTATTACATTAAATTCAACTCTAAAATAATTGCCGTCATCATCGCTTCTGTATAACAGGTCGCCACCCATTTCCTGGGTCATGAGTTTTGCAATGGAAAGTCCAAGTCCAAGCCGGCTTTCGATGACCTCTGAGGTTCCGCTTAAAGTTTTTAATTTGTTAAACATCATATCCAGCTCTTCATGTCCAATTGGTATGCCTTCGTCTATTACTTCGAAAACAAATTTTTGACGTTGTAAACTGGTAACCACCCGGATATTGTTATTTGTTTGAGAAAACTTTATAGCGTTTGACAGTAAGTTTTGAAATACCTGGCCGGCAAATACACGGTCGAGTTTAACATTTAATGGTAGTTTTAGGATGTTATCAACCAGATGGATGTTTTTCATCTGGGCGGTCTCTACCAATCCTCTGTATACATTCAGAACCTCGGTATTGGCATCGAAAATCTCCAGGTTGAATTTCATTTCGGACGACTCAATCTCCTTTACGTCCATTAACTTATTCAGCAGGTATTGCATTTTTTCGGACGATTCGGAAATATAGCCTATCAATTCTTTTTGATCAGGGCTTAAACGATAGTCTTCGTCCTTTAACATATTGTTGCTCATGATAATGGAGCCAACAAGGTTTTTAAGATCATGGCCTGCAATATTTATAAAGCTATTTTTTTGGTTATCCAGCTTACGCAGCTGTTCATACTGGGTATCAATGATCGTATTTTTTTCGGCTATATCGTGATTCTGGATTTTGAGCTGTTCATTTGATTTTTCAATTAACAACTGGGAACGTACGTCCCTTATGATTACTTTATAACGCACTCCGGGGAAAAGGCACGAAACAAATGCAACTATAAAGAAGAACAGACCGCCATTACTGATAATCAGATCTAAAGTGTACTCACTAAAAAGATTAAAGAATATAGCGATAAGCAGAATGGCTATGAGGGTTTGAATAACCGAATTAATAGGTTCCCAAAATACCAGTAAGTTAAAAAACAGGACAATGAGGGAAAAAAGAGGGTAATAGACATTTAATTGCTGCAGGTCGACCAGGTTACATAACAATGCAGTTGTCACTGAGAGCAAAAAAAATGTGATATGTAGTAGTATCCGGTAATCGTAGCGCTTGCGTTGAAAAAAACCATACAATGCCAATATGATAAGGTCAGTGATAATGCGTACAATAAAAAACTGTACAAATAGACTATTGGCAAAGATGAAATCAATGATGCTGAACAGCGGATTAATAAAAATTACTATCCAAACAAGGATGTTTGTTTGATACCATGCTTTTTTTGTGATATCGCCTGAAAGCTCTTCTTTTGTAATCTGGACAAACATTTTTAACACGCTATAAACTGGTCAACAATTTGATTTATACGGGGTTAACTTGCCAATAGATACAATAATTGTAATTTTAATGAAAAATAATTATCTTGTTGGAAACCCTTAATCGTTTAAGGGGCGTGAAAGATGTTTCGGGCGATACACTTTAAAAATGATAAATAATATCATTACCTTTGTGCCCTAATAAACTTTTATGAGATTTTTCGAAGAAAAGCGGCGTGAAGTGATGGTACATATTGAGAAATTCATGCTTGAAAAAATGCATGAATATTTAAAACCTATCGACACTATCTGGCAGCCGTCCGATTTCCTGCCTGATTCTTCACGTGAGACTTTTTTTGGAGAAATTAAAGAACTGCAGGAAAGCGCTCAGGGCTTATCCTATGATTTAATTGCCGTTTTAATTGGTGACACCATTACCGAAGAGGCGCTACCGACTTATGAATCATGGCTGACTATGGTTCAGGGTGTATCAAAAGACGAAGAAGGCGGCTGGATGCAATGGACAAGGCATTGGACAGGCGAAGAAAACCGTCATGGAGATCTGCTTAATAAGTACTTATACCTATCGGGCCGAGTAAATATGCGTATGATGGAAGTTTCAACTCAATACCTTATTTCGGATGGTTTTGACATAGGTACCGGAAATGATCCTTACCGAAACTTTATTTATACTTCGTTCCAGGAACTAGCCACTAATGTTTCGCACCGCAGGGTTGCTTCGCAGGCGAAGAAAGACGGCGATACTTTATTATCAAAAATGTGTGGCGTTATAGCCAGCGATGAAGCCCGGCATGCCAAAGCTTATAAATATTTTATTGAAAAGATTTTTGAAGTTGACCCGAATGAAGCCATGGTGGCTTTCGAGGATATGATGCGGAAAAAAATTGTGATGCCTGCACATTTTTTACGCGAGGTGGGCCTAAAGATCGGTCAAACTTTTGGACACTTTACCGATGCTGCACAAAGACTTGGCATTTATACTGCTATTGACTATGTGGACATATTAAAGGAGCTGATTGAAGACTGGCACATAGAAAGTGTAGTTGATTTGAGCGAAACAGGCGAAAAGGCCCGCGATTATATTATGAATTTGCCGAGCCGTTTGCTGCGTGTTGCTGAAAGAATGAAAAACCCAATGCTTGAATATAAATTCAGCTGGATAAACGGATAACCTTATTTTTCTTTTTCCACTTTAAACCCTTGTTTTTTGTAATCCTTACCAATATAATCGTGCGGTATCTGTATGGCATTTCCATCGCGCAGCGAAGTAAAGTGAGGCGACATTATTTCCATACCGGCCTCGTTAAATTTATCCTGAATGTTTTGGTGCAGCAGTGAATACAGCAACACCATTTTATTTGACTGCGAAGTATAGGCATTTATCTGGTAGGTAACGGTAAAATCGTTTAGATCCGATTGTAAAACATAGGGCTTGGGATCTTTCAATATACCATCTGTTGCAAGAGCGGCAGAAATAAGTAATTCATGTACTGCGCGCCATGGTGAATCGTAGCCAATGGTTACACTGGTATGCAAAATTAAACCCCGGTCTTGTGATAACGACGAATAATTAATAGTGACCCCGCCAAGTATGGTCGCGTTTGGAACGGTAATATCTTCATTTTTTGCGGTGCGTATTTTGGTAACCAGCAAGTTTTTTTCAACTACAAAGCCAGTTATTTCACCAACCTTTACCAGATCGCCAATTTTGAAAGGGCGCATATAGGTAATCACCAGTCCGGCAACCATGTTTGATATGGCAGATGATGAACCCAACGAAACAAGTACACCTAAAAATACTGTTACTCCCTTAAACGCTGTCGACTGTGAGCCCGGCAGGTAAGGAAAGATTACCACAAACATAAAAGCGTACAACAATACCCTGACAATGTTAAAAGTGGGTATGGCCCATTCAGGATAAAAGCCTGTTATGACGACGGAACCGTGTCCAATTTCATTTGCAACAAACTTTACCAGTCTCACCAAATAGCGTGTGGCCAGGTAAATAACGGTAATGGTAAGTAGGTTGGGCACATAGTGCATTATACCGAGCAATATACCCTTAGCAGGATCAATAATATAACTCAGGAGTTCGGTGGCAATAGGTTTCGTCCAGGGAAAGATTAAAAATGCTATAGTTAAAGCGAGGTAGATAAATAATAGAATTATAATTAACTTTCCGATGTCAAGTAATTTTGTGACTACCGGCAATAGCTGGTTTGCGTAGCTGATCGGGGATGCTTTTTCCGCTAGCTTAGCAACACGGACTTCCCACGATTTTATTAATTTAAATTTCAGCCTTTTAAATAACCGGTTTATCCCCCATATCAGTAACAGTAATACGATAATAACAAATGCTGCTTCCAGTATATTAATGATGGTTTGCTTAACACTATTGTTCTCAAATAGGTTGCCTAGTTTTGTTTTGAGGACGGCGAGATAGCTGGCAGCAAGCTGCGGTCTGTCTAATTCGGTAAAAGATGCATCTTTATTACTGACGGTAAATAGCAATTGTGACTTATAACTTATTGACGAAACAGCGGTATCATTTTCCATGGTCAGCGAGTCAGGGTTAAAATCTAAACGGGAAACGATATTACTAATCCGTTTGTGAACGATTGCCGCCCTTTCTGTTGGTGTTATGGTGCCAATGCCCACATAGAAAGTCAAAACGGTATCCTGGTCGATAATTACTGGTGCGCTGTTGTTTGGAACAGGTTTTTGCGCCGTTGCCGAAAATGCTGCAATAAATAAAGTCAGAAAAACACAATGAAAGCGTAACATAGATAGGAAGGTTTTAATTTTAAAGCTAACTAAATTTAAAGCTAACTAAAATTATTATCCTTCTAAAACAAATGTTATCCCCTTGTCGCCCTCTAATTCTTCAAAAAGTTGATAAAGGATTGATTCTATTGTAAGAGAATTTACATCGTCAACATAATGCTCCGACCGGGTGATCAGTAATTCTGTTCCTTTGATCTTAATACGAAATAAAAATCCTTCATAAAAATCGGGTTGAGATATTTCGATAATGCCATTTAAATTTTCAATTGTAAAACTCATATCGCTTTGTCTTTGTTGCTGAAAAAGCGGGTTCAGCTTCCTGCTCAAAAGTGTTAGCAACGTGTCTGCTGAAACAACTTTATCGATATCGATAATTTTCATAACGCAATGTTCAGTTGGTTTATTTAGAATAAAAACCTGTTATGGTTTGTTTTAATTGGTATAAAAAAATTATAGACTATATTTAAAGGAAAGTCACACATTAAGTTTTTGATGCTGGCCTGACATTGGTTCAATCCGGCACTATAAATTTGCAGGTATTAAAACAAAACTTATGAAATACAAATTATTGGGCAGGTCTGGTCTCAAAGTTTCTGAACTATGCCTGGGTACCATGGGTTTTGGTACGGAAGCAGGATGGGGCGCCGACAAGGAAACCAGCTTTGCTATCATGGATGCCTACGCAAATGCCGGTGGTAACTTTTTGGATACTGCCAATATGTATAAAGTTGGCACGAGCGAAAAAATAATAGGCGAATACATCACCAATCACGATCGCGATTATTTTGTGCTGGCGACAAAGTACACGCTAAAAGATAATTTGACTAATCCAAATGCATCCGGCAATAGCCGTAAAAACATGATGCGGAGCGTGGAAGATAGCCTCAAAAGGCTTAAAACGGATTTCATTGACTTATTGTATTTACATATTTGGGATGATATAACGCCAATTGATGAGGTATTACGTGGCCTGGATGACCTGATAAGACAAGGTAAAGTAACTTACGCCGCGATCAGCGATACACCTGCCTGGGTAGTGGCAAAAGGTAACACACTGGCCGAACTGATGGGCTGGAGTCAGTTTATAGCCTTGCAGGTTGAATATAGCTTGCTGGCACGTACGCCTGAACGTGAGTTGATCCCGATGGCTAAACACTTTGGAATGACTGTAACTCCATGGGCGCCATTAGGAGGCGGCGCGTTAACCGGAAAATACCAGCGCGGCGAACGGGGACGGATAAAGCCCGAGAGTAAGAGACTGAATGACCGCAATAACAATATTACCAAAGTGGTTGTTGAAATTGCCGGTGAATTGGGCGTTTCTGCAAGCCATGTAGCATTAAAATGGACAATGCAGCAAGGCTTCTCGTGTATTCCGATAGTTGGTGCTACCAAATTGAGTCAGCTGGTGGATAATTTGAAAACAACAGATGTTACTCTGAACCATGAACACTTGCAACGATTAAATGAAGTAAGCGCCATTGAATTGGGTTTCCCCGGCGACTTTTTTAATGAAGATTCTGTTAAGACAAATACGTTTGGCGGTTTTTATGACAGGGTGGAGAAACGTAATCTCTGAAATAAGAGAATGACGAATAAACTTTATAAAATTAATTTAGGGGGTACAAACCTATTATGATAAGGTTTAGGCTTCCCGGTATTAGGTTCCCGGGATTTCTCATCAAATTTAACAAATGGAATATCCATTTTCCTACCGTGTTTTCACCCTATTTTGCACCGTGTTTTCACCTATTTAAACCTATGTTTTAAATTTAATTAAACTAATAGTGATTAAAAAAACGAGTAGTTTAATTATCTTCAAAAACCGCTTTCGCCATCGTGTCACACAAATAAAAAGCCCCGTTGTGCCTAAACGCGCCGGGGCTTTAAAAAAATTAAATAAATTATCTTATTTCTGTTCTTCTTTTTCTTCGGGCTTCTTGTTTTCGCCTTTGTTTTTATCCAGGATTTTGATTTCGCCTGATTCCTTGTCGAAGTCAATTTCCATAACATCGCCTTCGCTCAATTCGCCTTTTAATATTTCTTCGGCAATTGGGTCTTCCAAGTATTTTTGGATCGCACGTTTTAATGGACGCGCTCCAAATTGTGAATCATAACCTTTGTCGGCGATGAACTCTTTGGCTGCAAGCGTAAGCTCAATTTTGTAACCTAACAAATGCACACGGTTAAAAAGGTATGCCAGCTCAATATCGATGATCTTGAATATTTCATCCTTGCCAAGTGAGTTGAACACAATAACATCATCGATACGATTCAAAAACTCAGGAGCGAAAGCGCGTTTAAGTGCATTTTCAATCACACCTCTCGAATGTGCATCAGCCTGTGTAGCTTTAGCACTGGTGGTAAAACCAACACCCTGTCCAAAGTCTTTTAACTGGCGCGCGCCGATGTTTGAGGTCATGATGATGATCGTATTCCTGAAATCAACCTTGCGGCCTAAAGAATCAGTAAGCTGACCTTCGTCCAATACCTGTAACAATATATTAAATACATCCGGATGAGCTTTTTCAATTTCATCAAGCAATACAACTGCATAAGGCTTGCGGCGTACCTTTTCGGTTAGCTGTCCGCCTTCTTCGTACCCAACATAGCCCGGAGGCGCTCCAACCAAACGAGATACAGCGAATTTTTCCATGTACTCGCTCATGTCAATCTGAATCAGTGCATCTTCAGTATCAAACATAAAGCGTGAAAGCTCTTTGGCTAATTCAGTTTTACCAACACCGGTAGGCCCGAGGAAGATAAATGAGCCAATAGGTTTTTTAGGATCTTTTAAGCCGGCGCGGGTACGTTGTATAGCCCGTGTAAGCTTCTTGATAG